>NZ_JAGHKE010000031.1:15119-55018 GCF_017889395.1 Allofournierella sp.
GGCGTTTTCCATAGGAAGAGATCGTTTGGAAAGTTTATTCTTCAGAACAACGGCTTTCCAGTTCTATGATGTTGTCCAGCGGAATTTGAATCCCGTCTGTGAAAAAAAGAACTCGGGTAAAAAAGTCGATTTTCTTCACCCGTCCGATGGTGTGCAGGTATGCTCCCCCCGCTTTGCGTTCATCCGGCACAAAATAGCGCACCGCCACCTCTGGCTTTCGGTCCAGCTGGCGAAGCAGCTGCTGCATGACCAGATCCAGCTCAGCCTTCCGGTCCTCACTCAACACGATCTGCGCTTCGGTCTGGCGGGCGGTTTCATCAATAGCGGCATCGTATCCCACAAGGGCTGCAAAGGGGGAAAATTGTGCGGCCCGGTCCTCCATTGACATCTGAGGCCGGGTGGGGGAAACATGGTGGGGAAGATGTAGGATGTCCTCATAAGAATTTGTCATGCTTTGTGGCCTCCGATTTGTGCATTGCGTTCCCGGGCGGTGGCGCCCTCTTCCAGACTCATGCCCTTGAGAATAGCGTTTTTGCCGAACTTCTTTTTGATAGACATCATGGTCTGCTGCATGCGGCGTTCTTTTTCCAGCTCAGCCTGGTGGGCTTTTTTCTCCTGCTCCAGGGCGGAGTAATCGGTGAACAGATCCAGCTGTTCCGGGCCACTGTCCGTTTTCACGGCCTGGGATTCTGGGATTACATGATTGGCCGAAAGGCTCAGCTTTCGGACCAGAAGCTCCGGCGGAGCAATCCGGTCAAAAAGAGCGGTGGCCGCTTCCAGCAGCTGCTTTCCAGAGGAGGTATGCCCGCCCAGATTCTCACTGCCATGTCCGTGTTTTGGGACCTGGCGGCCATAGTGGTCGGTTATCACCGGCCCCTGGTAACGCTTGCGGCGGGCAGGGTCGGTCAGATTTTCAATATCAAAGCCGACAGTGAGCACCAGCTGGTCGGTCACAAGGTTCTTGTCCACCAGGTCAAGGGCCAGCTGTTCCGCCATTTCCCGCAGCACCAGCCTCGCCTTCTGGTGCGGGTAAGGGCATTGGAGCACCTGCCCGGAACCAAGGCTGCTGCTCTGGGGCTTATAGGCCTTGATGGCCGCGATGGTACAGGGCTCCCAGCCCCAGGCATGGTCGATCAGGAGTTCGGCATTTTTGCCGAACAGGCTGTAAAGCAGGTCCTCGTTCTGCACGGAACAACGGGCTACATCACCCATAGTGAAGATGCCGCATCGCTCCAGCTTGCGGGAATATCCTGGGCCAACACGCCAGAAATCTGTGAGCGGGCGGTGGCTCCAGAGCTTTTGCCGGTAACTCAATTCATCCAGTTCGGCAATGCGCACACCGTTTTCGTCCGGCTGGATATGCTTTGCGCCGATATCCATTGCTACCTTGCTCAGGAACAGATTGGAGCCAATGCCTGCCGTAGCGGTGATGCCGGTGGTTTGCAAAACATCCAGAATCATTTTTCGAGCAAGTTCCCGGGCAGAAAGACCGTAGGTGCCCAGATATCCGGTCACGTCCATGAAAACCTCATCAATGGAATACACCACAATATCCTCAGGCGCAATGTATTTCAGATAGATGTTGTAGATCCGGGTGCTGTACTCCATATAATAAGCCATGCGGGGCGGGGCGATGATGTAATCCACCGCCAGAGCAGGGCAGGCCTTCAGTTCATCGGCAAAGCAGGAGCTTCCCGTCAGCTGACGACCCGGAGCAGAAAGACGGCGTCGGGCATTCTCTCCGTTCACATGCTGGATCACCTCAAACAGCCGGGCCCGGCCGGGAATGCCATAAGCCTTCAGTGAGGGGGTCACGGCAAGGCATATGGTCTTTTCCGTGCGGCTTTCATCCGCCACCACCAGATTGGTGTTCATGGGGTCCAGCCCTCGCTCCCGGCATTCCACCGAAGCATAAAAGGATTATAAATCGATCGCAATATAGGTGCGCGATTTCATGTGTGGAATGCCTCCTTTCTGGCAGTCTGCCGTGTTTTCTCAGCAAAATTATAACATAAAAGATAAAAAGGAGTGAAGCCGGGGCTTCACTCCTTTTTTCGGTTCAGATTATTCCAGTCCTTCACAGGGGTAGGCTACGCCCATCTGAGCGCGCAGCCGGTCCATCAGTTCCATGATGTGGATAGTCTCGCCGTGGGGCATGGAGGGACATTCCAGTTTTCCTTCCCGGATGCACCGTACAGTTTCCAGCACTTCATATTCATAGCCGGTGAGCTGAGCGGGGCAGGAGAGTTGGCGGACCAGACGATGGTCGGCATCGTAAACCGAAATGCTTTGTGGATTGTTGATGTTCTCCACCACCAGATAGCCTCTGTCGCCGTAAATGCAGCCGGAGCGGTCGGAAGCCACGGTAACGCCGGCGGTCAGATGCGCGGCCTTTCCGTCCTTCCAGGTGAGAACCATCTGATCGGTCATATCCACGCCCAGCTCGTTTTTGGTGCAGCTGGCGTGGGCCTCGTCGGCGGGGCCGAACACCATTTCGGCAAAGTTCAGCGCGTAAACGCCCACATCCAGCAGTGCGCCGCCTGCCAGAGCCGGGTCCACGATCCGCAGCCGGTCACTTACCGGGTAGCACAGATTGGCAGTGATCAAGCCGGGCGTGCCGATCACCCCTTCATCCAGCACCTGCCGGATGATCTGCCGCATGGGCTGGTACCGGGTCCAGATGGCTTCGGTCACCAGTACACCCTGTGCTTCGGCGTAGCGGAGCACATCCTCTGCCTGGCGGGCATTCACGGTGAAGGCCTTCTCACACAACACATGCTTGCCGTGGGCAACGCAAAGCTTGATGTGCTGATAGTGGTGAGAATGAGGTGTTGCGATGTACACCAGATCCAACGCCGGATCAGCCAGCATCTCTTCATAGGAGCCGAAGGCTTTCTGTACACCGTATTGAGCGGCAAAAGCCTGAGCACGGGGCAGATCTCGGGCCGCTACGGCGTAAAGGGCAACATCTTTACAGCCGGACTCAATAAGCTTTTGAATGGTTTGCGCCATGGTTCCGGCAATGGAACCCGCGCCTAAAATGCCCAGATTCATAAAAAATTCCTCCCTGCGGGTAACTGTACGCAATGGTTCCAGTATACCCGAAGGGAGGGGATTCTGTCAAAAGAAAGGGGATACTATGTAGGGATTATTCCACGTCCTGCAGTGCCTGCACACCTTCTTCGCCGGTGCGGACCTTCACGACCTGATCCACGCTGTAAACGAAGATCTTGCCGTCACCCACATGGCCGGTGTACAGCACTTTCTTGGCCGCGTCGATCACATCGGCCACAGGAATGTGCGCCACAACGACTTCTACCTTTACCTTGGGCAGAACGGTTATGTCCATTTCAACGCCGCGGTATTTCTCTCCGGCACCCTTCTGGATGCCGCAGCCCATTACCTGGGTGACGGTCATGCCGGTCACGCCCAGATCGTTCAAAGCGTTTTTCAGCCGCTCGTAGCGGGACAGGCGGGCAATGATGACTACTTTGTGGATACCTGTGTTCAGGTCGGTACTCTTTACCACCGGAACAGCGGCAGCCTTCTGGGCTTCGCTGGCAACGTGATAGTCGGGAGTGCCCAGATCGGTGTTTTCGTTCTCCACCATGCCGCCGGCAGTGGCGTCCATGATACTGAAGCCCGCATAAGCGGAAGCCAGACCATGCTCCTTGGCATCCAGACCTTCGATCTCTTCCTCCTGGGTGACCCGCAGGCCGATGGTGCAATCAATGACCTTGAAGACAATGAACATGGTAACAGCGGTCCAGATTCCAACGGCCGCAACGCCCAGCAGCTGGACACCCAGCAAGCTGAAGCCACCGCCGTAGAATACGCCGTCCAGAGTGGATTCCGGGGCGGTGCTGGTGGCGAACAGGCCAACCGCGATGGTGCCCCAAAGGCCGTTCATGAAATGGACAGCAACCGCGCCGACCGGGTCATCCACGTGCAGAACATAATCGCAGAACCATACGCCGAAGACCACCAGCAGACCGGCTACCAGGCCGATGATGAAGGCGCCCAAGGCATCGGTCACATCACAGGAAGCGGTGATGGCCACCAGACCGGCCAGCGAAGCGTTCAATCACATGGAGACGTCCGGCTTGCCGTAACGGACCCAGGTGAAGATCATGCAGGCTACAGTGGCCACAGCGGGAGCGATGGTGGTGGTCATGAAGATGGAAGCCAGCTGGGGACCAGTGGTGGCGGCAGCGCCGTTGAAGCCGTACCAGCCGAACCACAGGATAAAGCAGCCCAGCGCACCGATTACCAGGTTATGGCCGGGGAAGGCGTGTACCTTGGTGACCTTGCCGTTCTTGTCACGGCTGAACTTGCCGATACGGCCGCCCAGCATAGCAGCGCCGATCAGCGCGGTGAGACCGCCGCAGTAGTGGATGGCGCAGGAGCCGGCGAAATCGTGGAAGCCCAGACGGCTCAGCCAGCCGCCGCCCCAGATCCAGTGTGCCTCGATGGGGTAGACCACCGCCGAGATCACAGCGGAGTATACGCAGTAGGCAAGGAATTTGGTGCGCTCCGCCATTGCGCCGGAAACGATGGTCGCCGCAGTAGCGCAGAACACCAGATTGAATACAAAGTTGGACCAGTCAAAGTTTGCGTAGTCGGTGAAGATTCCCAGGGTGGGCAGACCCATAAAACCACCAAGGGCGTCTTCACCCAACAGCAGGCCGAAGCCCAGGAAGATGAACACCACCGTGCCAATGCAAAAATCCATCAGGTTTTTCATGATGATATTGCCTGCGTTTTTGGCGCGGGTGAAGCCGGTCTCTACCATGGCGAAGCCGGCCTGCATCCAGAATACCAGTGCCGCGCCGATCAGAAACTAGATCCCGAAGACCTGGTCGTTCACGCTCTGCGTGATCATGGTCGTGAGTTCCTGTGTCATAATAACTTTCCCTCCTCAAACTCAATGCGGGCAAAACAAAAACGGCGGGCCGCGCGGTCAGGCTCCGAAACCGCGCAGCACGCCGTTGTGCTGCCTGAAGGGTGTGTGTCCACCGTGCCGGTGGCGGCAGGTGGGCGAATAAAACGACAAAGGCGCTTTGCGGGGATTTTGTTCCCATCAAAGCGCCTTTGCTGCCCTTATTCTAGCCCTGCAAAAAAAGAAAGTCAATAGAAAATTTAAAAGAATATCGTAAAAAAGCGATAAAGCGTTAAAATGAATAAAATGTGTCCACTGGGCTGGTCTGACCTTGTGAAAGCGGCCGATGGATTCTGCAGCTCAGCAGCGCACCGCCACCTTGATGACCCCATCACGCCGATGTTCAAACAGGTCGTAGGCAGCCTCAATATCTGCCAGGGGATAGGTGTGAGTGATGAGTGCGGTGGTATCCAGCTTGCCCTGTGCAATCAGCTCCAGGGTCTCGCTGCAGTTGCAGCCGTCCACGCCGCCGGTTTTGAAGATCAGGTTTTTGCCGTACATATCCGGCAGCGGCAGCGTCTGCGGACCGTCGTAGAGCGCCACAATGGTCACAATGGCGTTAGGCCGGGCACATTCCCAGGCAAGGCGGAAGGTTTCCGGCGCTCCGGCCACCTCAAGAACCACATCCGCGCCGCCCAGTAGCCGGTGGCCAGCACATCACCCACAAAGAGAGCCTGCTCATCGGTCACGTTGTCCGGAATGCGGTCCAGACCCTGGTCCGCAAAGGGGACACGCACATATTCCGCCTGACCACCATCGATGCGGCAGCCCAGAGCCCAGCCACCGTTGGGATCGGTGCAGTTGTTGACCCAGCCGTTTTGACAGAAAAAACACTCGCCGCAGAAGGTCTCCACGTTCACGGTCACCCGGTCGCCGGGGCGGACCTTGGTCACGGCGGACCCCACCTGCTCCACAATTCCCACCATTTCATGGCCCACGGTAATACCCGGCACTGCCCGGGGCACCGAACCGTGTTTGATGTGCAGATCACTGGTGCAGATGCTGCAAAGGGTCACTTTTACAATGGCGTCCCGATCACTCTGCAGTTGTGGCAGGGGCTTTTCCTTCAGTTCAAATACGCCGGGGCGCACGTAGGTATAAGCCAGCATGTAAAACACTCCTTTTCCTTGCAGGAAGAAATCTGAATATCTTGTTATCAGTTTACACCCGAATACGAATTTTTTCCATACCATTGCAGATGGGACGAATCAGAAGCTCCACGCAGCGTAGGTTGTTGCGGTGGGAGTAGTTTGCTATAATGAACCCTGCAAACAGAACGAAAAAAGGAGAGCGAACATGGACGCATACGTCACCGGAGCCACCATTCGAAAACTGAGGGAAGCCAAAAAGCTTACGCAGGCGCAGTTGGCCGATAAACTGGATGTGAGCGACAAAGCAGTATCAAAATGGGAAACCGGGAAAGGACTGCCGGACATCACATTGATCGAGCCTCTTGCAGCTGCATTGGGGGTCAGCCTGATGGAGCTGCTTTCCGTAGATAAGATCAGCAACAACAACCGGGCAGCGAATATGCAACGTACGGTATTCTATGTCTGCCCTGTTTGCGGCAATGTGATTCCTGCCGCCGGCCAGGCGGCCATCAGCTGCTGCGGCATTCCGCTGCCACAGCTTGAGCCGGAGGAAATGAGCGGAGAACACATGGTGCAGATCGAAGCGGTGGAAGATGAGCAATTTGTCACAGTGGATCATCCCATGAACAAGACCCATTTTATTTCCTTTGTTGCATGGGCTTCCGGTGACCGGGTGGAGCTGGTCAAGCTGTATCCGGAAGGAAATGCCCAGTGCCGGCTGCATATGAGAGGTCACGGATATTTGTATTTGTACTGCAATCGGCATGGGCTGATGCGTAAACGGCTGTGATAGCTCGCTCATGGATGGGACCCTTTCACAAAAAACAGGGGATGGCATATAGTGGGATAACCAACATCAAAGTGTGGGGAATTCACATCACGGAGGTAATGAACCATGTCTATGCCGAGCATCGCACGCAATCCTGATCCCGTTACCATGCACCAGGCGATCACCGATCTGCTGGAAAGCATCGCTCTGGAGGAAACCGCCATGAGCCATATCCTGAACGCTGAGGGCGAAAAGCTGCAGAAAGCCATTGCCATGGAGGACATCGACTTCTGCCAGTTGATGGAGGTCAACGAGTCGGTGGCCAATATGGTTAACGTAATCGGCGGCCTGGAGAATATCCTGAAGGATAAGCTGGAATTCGTGGCCAACAACCTGTACTACCCCAACTGTGGCTGCGACGATGGCTGCAACAACAACTGCGGCTGCTGCTGAGCAGTAAGCTTTCCCTCGCCGGGTGTCTCGATACCCGGCGAGGGATTTTTTTCAAAAATTAAAAAACAGGTGTTGACAAGCGGCGCAAAATCCGGTATGATATACAAGCGCGGTTGACGCGCACTAAAATACAGATGGAAAGATGGCTGAGCTGGTCTAAGGCGCACGACTGGAAATCGTGTGTGGGCCATAAACCCACCGAGGGTTCGAATCCCTCTCTTTCCGCCAGAAAAAGCCCGGTAGAATGCGGTTCTACCGGGCTTTTTTGTATTCAGGTACACACAAAGGTACACACTTCATATTTGCATACGGCTTTATGTGGCGCTGAGGATCTTCGAGAAGATGGCATCCAGGTTGCGGCTGATCTCTTCTCCTTCGCCCTGCACTTCGTGGCCATACACACCATAGGTGTCCATGCTCTGGCTGTGGCCGACGAGCTTTTTCATCTGGGCTTCCGGCAGAGCGTCGCTGATGCTCACAAACGTGTGCCGGATTTCATAGGGCGCGATATCCGGCAACCCATTGACCTTACAATATCGCTTCCAGCGGCTGTGGTAGTGCTGGAGGTTGCTGATGCAGAACACAGACCCCTTCGGGCCAGTGATGCGATATTGATCTTCCAGCACCTGGCGGGCCAGGGAAGAGAGGTAGACCACCCGGCGGGCATTATCGTTCTTCCCGGTGGTGGTTTCGCCGTAGCAGTTGATGGCCCGGCGCAGCTCCAGCCGATCGCCGTGCCAGTCGGCCCATTCCAGCCCGTTGATCTCCCCGGGGCGCAGGCCTGTAAGCACCTCCAGCCGGTATGCGTTGATGTAATCTTCCACGGCCTTATTTTTGCGCAGGATGGTGGTGTCTACGTTGAAGAGTATCAGGACATCCTTCGGTTGCAAAATGCGTTTCTGACCCCTCTGAGCAGCTTTGGAGATTTCAAGGTCCTCGCCGGTCAGGGTGGTGTAACGGTTCCGGCGAGCCCATTTCAAAAACGCACATAGATCCGCCCGCAGGTTCTGCAGACTTTTGCGGGAATATCCACCGGCAAGGGCTCTGTCCAGTACCTGCTGCAGATCTCCATCAGTCAGCCGGCCGATGGACTTCTGGCCGATCAACGGCTGAATCTTATTCCGCCAGCGGCCATCCATTGGGCGGCAGTTGCTGAGACTGGTGGTGGCCCGCTTGGACGCCAAAAACTGAGGGTAGAGCACGTCCACCTTGGTGGATGTGCTGATAACCGAGTGCTCCAGCCACTCATCGGCTTTCCGGTTGGCCTCTCGCTGGCCGGTACGACCGGGCTTCGCGCTCACGAAGGTTTTGCGCACACCGTCCTTCTGTACATTGATCTGCCAGCGCTGGCGGCCCTCGACCCAGACAGCCGTATTGGTGCGAATTGACATAAAAATACCTCCCTGTAGGTGCACTTTGACAAGCCTACTCGGGAGGTGGTATAATCTCGTTGTGCGGACGGATTATTCACCCTTGTGAGTAAGCCTGTTCATGGTCCCCCACCGGTTGGCGCCGGTGGGGGATTTTTTGTTTATAAGTATCGTTTTACAACATCGACCAGTAAGTCTTTGTAGTCGCAGATGCTATTGATTGTATCGAGATAGTATCGAGTAAATTTTTTGTTTTCGTCCGGGATAAGGAGTTGCTTCTGCTTCGTATCGAAATTGATCCGGCAAATGGGCTTGCGGCTGTTATCATCGAAAAGGATGCCGAAATAGCTTTCGGTATCTCGATGGGCGATCCTTTCAACGGGTACAGTTTCAGCCAAAAGGCCCCTGACGATGTAAAATGCTTGCAGTTCATCTTCGGTGGTGATGATGCGGCTCTTAGGTTCTTCTTCTACGGTCTCTTCGACGGAGGAATCCTGGCTGGTGGTGCTGGAGTGCTGCTCTTCTTGGCTGAGCGCCGAGGAGATCTTTTGATTTACCAGCTCGTTCACAAACGAGGTGAAGGATTTTTTTACCAGAGGGCGGTACTTGTCGATCACTTTTTGAGTTTTAGGGCCATCATGCACAGTGGCGATAAGGCACTTTACAAAGTCATCAGATGGCGAATCCATCTCGGCCACCAAACAATCTTTGATGAGGCTGGTATACTTCAAGTCAGACGCAGTGCTGAAAATTTTATCATAATCAAAAACGTCTTTTCTGAATTTTTTGAGTTCAGGAAGAAGGTTTTCTTTCAGATCAAGGAAGTTGATTTCCAAGAAGGGACGAGTATCCATTTTGTTAGTTTCGTCCAGATCGGTGAAGAATTGATAAATGATACCGTTTGTCAGAATGGCAAATTTAGCGGTGGTGACACCAAAATAACGGAAAAGCTGGGAGCCGTGCTTTTCGAGCCTTTGGTCGCAGCTTTTGCACTCGATCAAGATGACAGGTTTTCCTTCTTGGTCCAGAATTGCGTAGTCTACCTTTTCGCCCTTTTTAATCCCGAAGTCTGCAATGTACTCGGGGCAAAATTCCAATGGGTTAAAAACGTCATACCCCAACATACTAAAAAACGGCATGATGAGTGATGTCTTGGTTGCTTCTTCGGTTTTGATATTGGGAGCAAGCCGGGTAATACGGTCGCTCAGTTCGCGGGCACTTGCACTAAAATCCATGATAATCCTCCAAACTATTTTCGCATCTTTAATCAGAGAGACAACTTAATGGTTGTTTTTTGTCGAATTTGTGCATTGAGCATAACAACTAATTGTTGTATGATGTTGAAAAGGGATTTCGCGGCGTGCGGAGAAAGTGGGGTATAGAATGAATGAAATTGTTGCAGCATATCGCAAGGAGATTGTTGAGATGATTGAGCATATTACGAGTGTTCAACTGCTCGAAAAAATATATAAATATGTTCGATATATTTACCTGAAATAAATTCCGTACGATAGCTTGAGGCTGACCGTTATTGGTCGGCTTCTTTTTTTGTCTCAATCAGCTTATCGATGAGACGTTCTAAATCTTCCCAGTCGCGCCGGTCAAACTTTGCGAAAGTTTTAAAAAGAGCTTTCGCAAAATCGCTCTCCCCGGCCATCACCTGATCAATCAGATCAAGAGCCGTGTCGTCAGATTCCTCGAACATTTCGCCAATGCCTTGAGTTAGCCAGATGCGGTTTACTCCGAATTCACGGCAGATGGACACAATAGTAGCCTCGCGAGGAGTTCGTAAACCAATCTCATAATTGGCTATAGTGTTCCGCGCTACACCAAGTCGGGTTCCGAATTCATCTTGGCTAAGATTTAAGGATTTGCGTAGCTCCTTTAAACGATCCTTGATTTCCATTATCTTCACCTCGCTTTGCGTGATTGTCATGGTTTTATAATAATCAAAAAAAGTCACGTTGTCAACAGAAAATCCAACGAAACACTTGACATTGCACTCAATGGGACATATAATTGTCACAAAGAGACGAATTGGAGGTGATTTGAATGTCTGATACCGAAATGATGCTTCGCGTTATTGAAAAGTTCATGCAGCTTGAAGCTGGTGACAAAAAGTATGTGATGGGATGGATTGACGGTAGAGCCGCCCCTCCTACGATGGCTGAAGCGAAACCTGCATAAAAGAGAGAGGAGAACCACATGAACAACTTACAGATTTTTGTTTACAGCGGCGAGCAGCTGCGCACCGTCCAGCGGGATGACGGCCTGTGGTGGGTGCTGCGGGATGTTTGCCGGGTGCTGAACATTCAGAACGCAGCTGACATCAAGAAGCGGCTGGACGATGACGAAAAGGGGGTAGGTCAAATCTACACCCCCGGCGGCACCCAGGAAATGACCATCATCAACGAACCCGGTCTTTACTCCGTCATCCTTCGGTCGGACAAGCCGGAGGCGAAACAGTTCAAGCGCTGGGTGACCCACGATGTGCTGCCCAGCATCCGTAAGACCGGAGCTTATGGCGTGCCGCCGGAACGATTGGCCAAGCTGGATGAATATCAGGCAAAGCTGGATCGGAACCGCAAGCTGCTGGCGGATATTGAACGCATCACCGCTCAGGCCGGCAGGCAAGCACACGAAGCTCGGAAACGCTATGACGAGTGGCGCAAGACACGGGAAGGGATCCGCGATAATGTGCGCTTCTGGGAAGAGTGCATTGCCCAGGAGATCAGGCAGCTGAGCGAAGGGGCAGTCCAATAAAAAAGCCCGCACAAGGCGGGCGGAAAGGAGTAAACCATGAGCACCGCTGAAAAGGTCGTCGAGTATCTGGAGCGGGCTGAGCGTTACGCATGCACCCCGTTGGGGCAGCGTGACCCCGCTGAATTCAAGGCTCTCATGGCTCTGAAGGCAGAAATCCAGAAAGAATGGAGGGAACATAATGCCTGTACAAAGAAGGCTGTTCCTGCAGCTGCGGCATCGGATTGAAGATGCCGGATATCAGGATCAGGAGTTTGCTGCAGAAATGGGCTGGCCGGGTTCGGTTCTGTCGGCGAGGCTGAATGGACGTACGCCCTGGAGCATGGCCGACGCCTTCCGGGCCTGCAGCCTGCTGCAGATTCCGCTTGAAGAAATGTCCAACTATTTTGCCGATGCCGTTGAGGCAGAGGCACGAAAGGAGAGAGCAAGATGCTGAAAAAAGAAAGCGCCCAGCTGTTGCAGCAGCTGGACGCCAGAAACCCCTTGCGGGGTGCCTCGAAGAGCACCCTCATTGTAACATGCTTAACACGGGTTTTGCAAACCCTGATCGGCACAGCTCAGGTTGCCGCTTTCGGCGTAATCATCTGGCTAGGGTGCGGCGGGCTCGAGTGGATCTATCACAAGTACCCGCTGCCCACGGTGTCGGTCATGTTTTTTGCGCTGGCCGCGTTGGTCAGCGTCGAGGTTATCAGATGGAGGGACGAGCGGTGAGCCTTAGCAGTGAACAGGTTTTTGAAATCCGCCGCTCCTACCGGAACGCGATAAATCGCGCCGATCAGATCGGCATCCTCTCGCAGCTGTATCTTTGCAGCAAGGAGGAAATCTGCAAGGTGCTGGGAATCAGCGTTCTCGCTCAGAAGAAGGGCCCCACGCCCAGGAAATACGACAAGGCCATGAAGGAGCGCGTGGTGCGGGCGGTGCTGGTGGATGGGATGACCAACCAGGAAGCCGCCGATAAATTCAACGTGCCGATTGGCACATTGAGCGTTTGGGTGCGCTGTGCAAGAAAGGAAGGAAAGCATGGAATATACCATCAGTAAGCACGTGGCCACCGGCCGCCTGTATGCATATTACAAGGACTCGTTTTGGTTTTGGGATAGCCATATACAGAGGTGGCTGCTCAGCCAGTTCGCGGAGGACCTCTACCAGGAACGCCGGAAGGGCGAGAGGGGCTTCACCCGGGAGGATTTGCTGTCCCAGACTGCCGACTTCTACCTGCTGGATGGTTACGAGGTTGAATATGGCTGCATCGCAGCCCTGCTTCAGTGCAACCCCAAGACTGCCGAGAGGGAAAGCCCTACCGATGCGGCCGAAGGTGTGCAGCAGTGTGCTCCTACTGCATCGGATGCGCCGCTCTCGCAGTCCCAGAGTGTCAATGCCGATGCACAGCAAGGCGGCGGAGATGATTCTGCAAACCCTACTTATTCGGCTGTTGCCACTGCTGCGGCAGAGGAAACTGCGGCCACCCCGGAACCGTCGGATTCGGCCAGTATGACGGCGGTGCCTGCTGCAAAGAACAGCGAACCGGCGGGCGTTGCATCCGAAAACGTTCTTGCTGGGGCCGATGGCTCGACCGCTTTTGATTATTCCGGGCTGGGAGACGGAACAAATGTGCTCACTGGCAGTTGCGAACTTCGCGCTTTTGATTTCTCAGAACTTGGAGAACAACTGGCAGAACAGGCAGCTGAAGCTGATAAGCAGTTCAATCTGCATTATGGAAAAGCGCAGGACGAATATCTGGTATCCTGCATCTATTTGGCTCGTATTCACGAACTTACAGCAAAAGCTGGGCGATACGGCGGTGGAACTTGGACGGCTTGGTATCAGAGTAAGGGAATCAGCGAAGGCAGCGCCCGAACCATGGTGCAAAATGGAGACGGTTTTAAATCCGCAAGCGTTGCGGATTTAAAAAATCTTCCGGTTCTCACCAAGAAGGATCTTAATCTGATCGCCCGTAATGGCGTAGCGAATCAGGTGGTTCAAGCAGCCGGGGAAGGTGATTCGGACCGGATTCAGGACATTCTGAACCAGCTGAAGGCCGTCCAGACTGAGCGGGACGAAGCGCGGAAGGCCAAAGAGAAGGCCGAGCAGGAGCGTGACGCAGCCCGGGATGCGCAGGTCAATCTTTCCGCCATGGCCAACAAATTCTCCAAGCAGAGAGACGCCGCCGAGCAGCGGGCCGAGGAGGCCGAGCGTCGAGCCCGGGCAGCTGAAGAAGATGCGGCCGGCTGGAAACAGGCTGGCCTCGAGATGCAGGAGATTGTCGACCAGCGGGATGAGCGTATCCGAGAGCTGGAATCCGGTATTACCGTCGAGGCCGCTGCGGTTGATCAGGCGGAAATCGAGCGCCGAGCAAACGAACTGTCCGAGCCTCTGGTCAAAATCATTGACCAGCAGAACGAGCAGATCGAGCGGATGGCATCCGGGAACACGGTGTCCGCTCAGGCTTCCGTCCTGGAGCAGTATCTCGGGACCATGAAGGCCTCGCTGCTGAGCAATGCTCGCCGCGCGGAGCTGGCTTGTTACGATGTCGGCGCGCTGGACAGTCTGGCCCAGGCGCTGCGTGAATTTGCGGACTCGATCGACGGAATTTTTGAGGATAGGAGCGAGGACAATGATTAATCTTTTGTCGCTGACATTACATGATTTCAAAGGCGTTCGGGATGCTGGAATCAATCCCAAAGGGAATAGCATCACTGTGCGTGGCGCAAACGGGACGGGAAAATCCACCTTGATGACCGCCTTCCTCTGGCTGCTCACTGGCAAGGACGCACAGGGCCGGGCCGATTACAATATTTTCCCGCTGGGGCCGGACGGCCAGCGGTTGCCTGGGTGCTTCCCTAAGGTTACCGCATGCCTGCTCTTTGAGAATGGTACCCATCTTGTGCTCACCCGGGCGTTGGCCGAAAAGTGGACCAAGCGCCGGGGCTCGGCCGAGAGTGAGTACAGCGGTGACGAAACCAAATGCACGATCGACGATGTGCCGGTCAGTGTCACCGAGTACAATCAGCGCCTTGTCACTTTGTGCTGCCCGACATTGATTCCGGTGCTGCTCAATGCATCCTATTTCAGCGAGCAGACCAAGGACTACAAGGAGCGCCGAAAACTGCTGTTGACTTACTTCGGCGGGCTGCAGGAGATGGATGTGTTACAGGGCAGCCCAACGCTGGCGCCGCTGATCCAGCTGCTGGAGGGGCATTCCGTGGATGAATATCGCCGTATCTGTGTTGAGCGCCGGAAGAAATATACCGATGCTCTGAACGCGATTCCGGCCCGCATCGACGAAAACCGTAAGCAGCTTCCGGATTCCGTGGGCGATGAAAAAGACCTTCGCGGCAAAATTGGCGAGCGGAATGTGGCCATCGCTAAGCTCCGGTATGAAATTGAGCATACCACCGAGAGTAGTGTGCAGAGAGAGGCCCAAAAGGAACTGGATCAGGTGAACGAAAAACTGGCGGTACTGCCCCGGCGGCGCAAGATGATGCAGGATCTTACCACCGGGGACTGGCTCAAAGCTCACAATTCGGAAATGGAGCGGGCGCTGAAAGAAAAGCAGGATGCAGCTGCTGCCCTTCAGGCGGTGGACGGACAACGATCCACCCTCCTGGCGGAGAAATCCCGGCTGGAATCTGAGATTCAGGGTCTGCGCGATCAGTGGGTGGCGCGCAACAGCCGGGTGGATGCAGTGGATACGGTTTGCCCCACCTGCGGCCAGGAAATCCCTATGGAGCAGGTGAGGGCAGCCCAAGAACGGTGCAATCTCCGCAAATCCGAGGAGCTGAGTGCCATTACGGCCATTGCCAAGGAGAAGCAGGCCGCACTGGCCCGGTGCTGCAATTTGCTGGATGAGAACAGGCCATCGAAAGAATGTGCGCAAGTGCTCTACGCCGAGTGCTGCCGACAGTACGATGCGATTGCCGCCGAGAAACCGCCTGAAGTGGACGGGGAAGTGATGGCCAGTCTTGACCTTGAGGAGAAACAGCTGAACGCCAGGGCCGCAGAAATTGTGGCATCTCTCCAGAATGCAGCACAGGCGGCCCAAGATGCAAGCAAGGCGCACAAAGCGGAGATTGACCGGCTGCAGGCAGAAGTGGAAGATCTCCAGCGGGAGCTGGCCGGAATCCAGCGAGTGGCTGCCGTGAAAGCTCGCATTGATGAGCTGCAGCTGGAGCAAAAGCAGGCCCTGAAGGAGCTGGAAACCGCGGAGCGCGGGCTGGCCCTGTGCGATGAGTACACCCGCCAGATGGTGACGCAGCTGACGAACCGAGTCAACCAGCATTTTAATCGAGTTCGCTGGCGGCTGTTTGAGGCTCAGAAAAATGGTGGGCTCAAGGAAATTTGTGAAGCAGAGGTGGACGGTGTGCCTTATGGCAGTCTGAATACCGCGAGCAAAATGCAGGCCAATGTGGAGATTGTGCAGGCCTTCTCCATGGCTTCGGGCTATCAGCTGCCCTTGTTTTTGGATAACCGGGAAAGCGTCAGCGTTCTGGCCATCTCGGATGATATTCAGGTGATCAATTTGCAGGTGGATCCGGCGGCGGCCGTGATGACCTGTAGCGAAATGTAAAGGAGAGCATGATTATGGCAAGTGAAAAAGTCGCAAAGAATGGCGAAATTGCGAAAAAGGCTGATTATCGCTCCATCATACAACGGACGGCGGATGCTCTGGTTCCCATGATGGTGAGTCAGCTGGAAGGCAATGGAGTGAAACCAGATGACTACCAGAAACAGTGCATGATGAACGCGATCGCGGTCATCAACGAAGTGGCCATGGAAGATAAGCAGAACCCTATAACGGTCAATGATGTGGACCGTGTAACTCTGTCTGAAATTCTTCAGCAGGTGGCCACTCTGCGCTTGAATGCCTTCAGCCAGCCCCGCGAGTGCTATTTCATGACCCGGAAGAAGAAAGACCGGGAAGGGAAGTGGCTCACAACGGTGGAAATGGGCATTGAAGGAGATGGAAATGACGCGATCCTGCGGAACTTCGGACATGGGGTGGATGAGGTATACCCCTTCTGGGCCGTGAGAGAAGATGATGAGTTTACTTATCCGGTACA
The DNA here is from genome assembly GCF_017889395.1 of Allofournierella sp. Classification (NCBI taxonomy): domain Bacteria; kingdom Bacillati; phylum Bacillota; class Clostridia; order Eubacteriales; family Oscillospiraceae; genus Allofournierella; species Allofournierella sp. The sequence continues at coordinate 31,562 of NZ_JAGHKE010000031.1, forward strand.
CAGGGGCATTGATGTGGAACCTCCGGTATGGAAACCGTGTGGCAAAGGCAAATACGTTCGAGTTGTCTACCCGATTCGCTTTAAAGATGGCACGGTGCAGTATTTTATCGGTGAGCGGGAGGATGTCCGGGTGAACCTTGTGGCCCACATTTCCAACAATCTGATGAACGAGACTTTTGGTATCGTAGAGAGCCGCTACAAGGCCACTGTGGAACAGAAACAGCAGATCGATGCAAAGAAGTCTGAACTGAAGGCATTGATGGATGGCAAGGATATCGACCAGATCCTCGATGTTCCGGAACTGCAGCCGTATATCTCCCCCGCCTGGCGTGAGGGGAGCCGCGAACGGATGATTCTGCGCAAGATGCGGAACAACTGCATAAAGCCCATCCCCAAGGACTTCTCCAACAGCCTTGCGCTGTCCATGTACAACAATAGCATGATCGCTGAGGATGGAGCCGTTTATAGCCAGCCACTGGATGGTGAGTATCGTGAAATCCAAGATCCTGCGGCATATATCGCAGCACCAGAAGAGTCGCAGGCGGTGCTCCAGCAACCGGCCCGTCAGGATCCTCAGCCGTCGGCCGCGCAGCCTACCGGAGCGGTCGAAAAGGAAAATCCGGCTCCTCAGTCCAATGTGGCGCCGTTTTGATAGGGGGCACAGCATGTGAAAATCAAGACGTTGGCAACAGGGAGCACCGGTAACGCCTATCTGGTGGACGATGGTTGCACCGTGCTGTTGCTGGAATGCGGCATCCCATTGAGAGAGCTGATGCGCCGTAGCAAATACTCTCTTTCCTGTGTGTCTGCCTGCCTGATTACCCACGAGCATGGTGACCATGCCAGGGCTGTAAAGCAGCTGATTGGCCTCGGTATTCCAATTTGGTGCAGCAAAGGGACGGCGACGGCGCTGAAAATCGACGGTGAACCTGTGGTGCATTCGGAAATGCGCGCAGGTCATGTAGTGAAGATTGGGACCATGGCTATCATGCCCATCGCAGTGGAGCACGATGCTGCTGAGCCTTTGGGGCTGCTGAGCCTTTGGGATGGTTGATCTACTCCGAAGCCAGCAGTCAGCGACTGGTGTTCCTCACGGACACAAGGATTGCTGATGTTTCGCTGCCGGCAGTTCACCACATCATGGTGGAGTGTAATCACATGGGGTTGGATAGCATGGGGCAGACCAATGCATACCACGCGGATCGAGTGGTCCGTAACCACATGAGTCTGGATGATTGCATCCGCTTTCTCCTGCGTCAGGATCTCAGCCAGGTGCAGGATATCAGGCTTATCCATATCAGTAACAGCCACGGGGACCCCATGGCAATGCGCAATGCTGTGGCTACAGCAACCGGCCGGCAGGTAATCATTGCCGGCCAAGAATGACAGGAGGTTAATATGGCAACCGATATCGTATCCGTACAGTTTATGAGCACCGCCCGCCCCGGTGAGTTTGTGGGGCGGGAGTATACTTACTACGCCGATCAGGAGCTGCATGTGGGTGACTGTGTAGCAGTACCGTCCAAATTCGGCGAGAGTCTGGCCCGGGTGACTGCTGTTGGTATCCCCAAGTATCGGGTTGATCCAAAGATTTTACCGGTGCTCCGGCACATCACTGGCAGTCCGGTTAAGGCTCCCAAGCCGCTCAAGAGCGAAACCCCTGAGCAGTTGTCCATCGAATAAAGATAACAGGAGGACTGGCCAGATGGCGATGTGCTATGTTCAGATGTACTTTTCTTATCTCGAGCCGCTGGCCGATCTGACGGACGAAGAAGTAGGGCGGGTTTTCCGTGCCATCCTAAAATATGGCGTTGACAAAACCATCCCGGATTTGTCCCCCAGCGAGAAAATGGCGTTTTCCTTCATGAAAACCAATTTTGATCGGGACGCTGCTGCGTATGATGCCAAAGTTGAAAAAAAGCGGGAAAACGGAAAGAAGGGTGGCGCTCCGATAGGAAATCAGAACGCCAGAAAACAACCAAAACAACCTAAACAACCTAAAGAAGAAGAAAAAGAAGATGAAGAAGAAGATGAAGAAGAAGAATCATCTTCTTCTAAAGAAGAAGGGGTTGTTTTGACGACGATGACCACAATCCTAAAGTCGTACGAGGAAGCGTATGGCACTGCCACACCAGTAGTTAAACGGATGCTGGGAGACTATGTGGATGATCTGGGTGCTGATTTCGTGAGCAAAGTCATCGAGGTTACGGCTCAGGCTGGAGGCAGGACCTGGCCGTATCTGGAAAAATCCCTTTCGGAGTGCAAGCGCAAGGGCATGGATCTGGCAGCCTACGAGGCGGAGCAGATTCGCCGCAAGGGTGGGCGCAATATGCGAGTGGACCGGCCTACGCCCAGCGGCGATGATTGGCTGATTGGTAAATACGTTCCGCTGAGTAAGAGACGCATGAAGAGGGAGGATTGATGCGCAGTGTATTACAATTCCGAGCATTACCCCGACCCGACGGCAGGCGGCGCGCATGGCCACATCGAAAAGGAGGAAAAGCGATTGAATACCGGCAAGCGATTCGAGGCGGACTTCAAGGCCTCGTGCCCGAAGGACGCCTGGGTCTACCGGCTGAAGGACAGTGCGGCTACATACTACGGCGGCAATGACCAGCTGTCCTTCTCCATCGACAACATCTGTGACTTCCTGGTCTATCACTCCGGCCATCTGATGTTGGCCGAGCTGAAGACCATCGACCAGAAAAGCATTCCACTGCCCAAAATTCTGGGCACCTGGAACAAGGAGAAAGGGAAATACCGCAAGGAGAAGCACATCAGGGACATGGATGCGGCAGCGCAGCATGATGGCATCAGCGCCGTGGTGGTCATCGAGTTCCGGCCGATCAGGCGCACCTTTGCAGTATCCGCGGCGGATGTGCTGGCCTTTCTGGCCGCCGGGGAGCGCAAAAGCATCCCCTGGCAGTGGGCCGCGGTGAAGGGTATCGAGGTAGACCAGCGGCAGCTGAAGGTGAACTGGAGATATGACGTGGCCGGGCTTCTGGCCAGATTGGAAAAGGTGGGTGAAAGCAAATGAACGTGATGCGACGAGCTGCAGCCATCGGCCGGCTGCAGGAAATGGCCGAGTGGTTGCCTGATGGCAGCTTTAACAAGACGGCCATCAATGCGGCCGTCGGGGATATGATGCTGCAGATCCCGGGGCAGGTGAAATACGGCGGCGGGGCCTGGCGCTGCTTTGAATGCGGTGCAGCGGTGCAGCCCAGGGTAAACCACTGCAGCCACTGCGGAAAGCGCCTGGAGTGGCCTGCATCCGGGAAAATGCCGGCTGATGAAAACCAGTCGTACAGAGAGTGTTTTATGAGTAAATTCATGGGGGTGCGGTGATGGCTGATTATATCGACCGTGAAAACTACTGCAAAAGTATTTGCCGCTGCTCCCGCGACAAGTGCGACAAGGATAAATGCCCGCTTTGGGCTGCACCCGCCGCCACTGTTCGTGAGGATGTGCAGGGCGAGTGGATTGTAAACACAGATGATTTCACGCCTAAAAAGAGATGTTCGAACTGCGGCTACAATAAACCTATGGAGGCCGGAGAAAAAATAAGAAAAGCACCTGAAAACTTCTGTCCCAACTGTGGCGCTCGGATGAGAGGTGAAGGCAATGTATGATTTTGAGCGCCGCGCCCTGATGAATCGGTTGAAAGGAGGGAAGAAACGTGCCAATAAAGAACTATACCACTAAGGTGCCGGCGCTCCAGAGCGTGGCCGAGATCGTAGGGGCGCTGGCAGCGCATGGGGCTACCAAGATTCAGCAAGATTATGATTCCGGTCGGCCTGTGTCCATCGCATTTATGATCGAGACTCCAGCAGGTCCGAGGGGGTTCAGGCTCCCCAGCAATACAGACAAGGTGACAGCGGTACTTGCAAGGCAAAAGGTTCGAGTGGACAGCGCCCAGGCTGAGCGCATTGCTTGGCGCATTCTGCGAGACTGGGTGATAGCGCAGATGGCGATCCTGGAGACAGAGATGGTAGCCATGGATGAAATCATGCTGCCCTACATGCTGGATGGACAGGGGAACACAGCCTACGAATTGTACCAAGGTCGGCGATTGCTGATTGGCGAGGAGGTGGACCGTGAATAGAGCATGCTTAATCCATGAACTCAACCACCTGAAAGTGCAGACCGGCAGTCTGGCCTGCATGGGTTGCCAGCACGAGGACAACTGCGGTATCAAGGGCTGTGCCCTGATTCGGGCGGCAATAGAGCAGCTGGAAGTGATCCAGGGCTTTGAGGAATGGCTGCAACAAGAGATAAAACAAGCAACAAGCGATAAAAAGCAAGCGATGGGAGATGATCCGGATGAAAGTGCGCAAGAGACTGCCGGAGAACGGCTTCCGTGACGTCAGAAACCTGACGCTCGGCCGCGAGGTGCTGGTCCACCGCTTCACGCCCTGCTACCGAGACGACTGGCGGCCGAGGATCCCCGACAAGGGCGTTCTGGAGGCCGTGGACCCGAAGGGGCGCTGGGCGCTGGTGCGCTTCACGGTTACGGGCGGGAGCTACCTTGAGTGCTTTTTCCCGGAAGAGATTTTGAAAGTAGGATGAGGAGGACCCCATGGAGCCGGTGACGAAGGAGCGGTTGTCCAGGTATATATCGCTCAAGCAGGAAAACGAAAATAGATTGGAACGGCTGGCCCGGATGAAGAGTGCCGCCGAGATGCCAGCTCAGAGGGACCCGGACGGAGCTAAGCACACCGGCTCCAGTGGGGAGAGAATGGCCCGGGCCATCGAGGCCTATATGGAATACGAGAAGTGGATAACGCCGATGGTGCAGGAAAACCGCCGGGAGATGGCGGAGATCGAGGCGGCCGTGGCCGCTCTGCCTGATCCATTGGAACGTAATGTCCTGCAGATGAGGTATTTGCAACCATCTTCGGATCCGGAAACAGGGCGGGACAGCTGCCGGCACATGTTATGGTCTGACATTGCAGACAGAATATATGGGAATCCCTATGAAAGAGGGGTAAAGATGGTGATGGGCGTTCATCGGCGAGCACTTGAGCACCTTAAATCGGGGAGTAAAGTGGAATAAACTTCCTATCTTTTACCATGGCTTGGATGATATCATTGAACCATCGAAAAGCGCATGAGCGCCGATCGATAAGGCTCTGGGCATGATGAGCCACGTACCCTCCTTTACCCGCGCTGGCAGGCCGCGGGCCGAGTAGTCTGCTGGTATACACAACACCCCGGCTGGGAGATTTCCTGGCCGGGGTGTTTTCATGCCTGCTTGGTCTGCATGAGGGCCGGTGGGAACGGAATTTCGCACGTTGTAGTTGTGGCTGCTCTTGATTGAGAGGAGCGACGATGGACTACAGAAATAAAATCTACAATATGGATTGCCTGGCCGGGATGGCCATGCTGCCAGACGGATGCGTGGATATGGTGCTTACGGATCTTCCATACGGAACGACTGCGGGCGCCTGGGATACGTTGCTTCCGTTTGAGCCGCTATGGCGAGAGCTGCATAGGGTGGCCAAGCCGGATGCGGCCATGGTATTCACAGCGGCCCAGCCGTTCACCACGCAGCTGATCCAGAGCAATCACAAGGAGTTTCGGTACTGCTGGTACTGGATCAAGAACCAGGTTACCGGATTTCCATTCGCAAAGGTGCAGCCGCTGCGTTGTGTGGAGGAGGTCGCGGTGTTCTATCGCCGGAAGCCGATATACAGCCCTCAAGGGTTGGTAGCATTGGAAAAGCCTATTGTGGCCCGAGGAAAGAAGCAAACGGCCAAAAGCGTATACCGCACCGGTGGACTGGAAAAGACCACTGTGCAGCGGTACACGGGCTATCCTCGGCAGGTTCTGACATTTCCGTGTCAGCGCGAGGGGCTGCATCCCACGCAGAAACCGGTGGCGCTGTTTGAGTACCTGGTGCGCACATACACGGAGCCGGGGCAGTTGGTCTTGGACTGCTGTATGGGCAGCGGTACAACCAAGGTAGCTTGCCGGAATGCCGGCCGGGACTATGTGGGATTTGAGATTGATGCGGGATTTTATGAGACCGCGATCAAACGATGATGTTTGGATGGCTGGTATAGAAGACGCCGGCGGGTGGGCTTGGGGATTTTCTTTATAGAGAGGTGGTGGCGTTGGCGAAAAGTGAACTGCGCACAAGATACAAGGCGTTCGCTGACGCCTACCTGAGCAATGGCGGGAACGCATATCGGGCGGCTCTGGCAGCCGGGTATAGCGAATCTTTTGCCAAGGGCCGCAGCTATGAGCTGCTGGATCGGGAAGAGATTCAGGGTTATCTGACCCGCCGGCGCCAGCAGATGGCCAAGCGGGCGGTAAGCCCGGAACGGGTGCTGCTGGAACTGGCCGCAATAGGTTTCGCCGATATTACAGATCTGGCGAAGGTGGAAGCTGGCCGGGTTGTGATATCCAATACTGACGATGTGCCAGGAGATACGCGAAAGGCCATTGCATCCATCAAAGAAGGCAAGCATGGACTTGAGATCAAGATGGCTGACAAGGTTCGGGCTCTGGAACTGATGGGCAGGAACCTGGGCCTGTTTGATAGGGATAGCCAGGAAACACCGGAAGGAGTGACCATTATTGACGACATCCCTGAGTAAGATCATCAGCCCGGGGCTGTACGATGTTCACCGGGCTATCAGACAGGGCGGTGTCAACGAAGTGGTTCTTCCGGGTGGACGCGGCAGCACAAAGAGCAGTTTTGCCAGCGTAGAGCTGATTCTTCTGCTTTTGCGGCATCCAGATTGCCATGCAGTGGTACTGCGAAAGGTAGCCAATACCCTGCGCAACAGCGTATACGAGCAAATTGCCTGGGCAATCGCAGAACTTGGCCTAGAAAGCAGATTCGAGCTCACGGTGAGCCCAATGCGGGCGATCTACAAACCGACCGGGCAGCGAATCATGTTTTTCGGTTTGGATGACCCGGGCAAAATTAAATCCATCAAGGTTCCGTTTGGCTATGTGGGTCTGGTGTGGTTCGAGGAGCTGGATCAGTATTCCGGGCCGGAGGAGATCCGCAACGTGGAGCAGTCGCTTCTTCGCGGCGGCTCCTTTTCTTTTGCGTTCAAAAGCTTCAACCCTCCGGCGATGGCCCGGAACTGGGCCAACAAATATGCGCTGGAGCAGCGTCCAGGGAAGCTGGTCTACCGGTCGGATTACCGCAGCGTTCCGCCCCACTGGCTGGGGCCTCGCTTCTTGGCGGATGCCGAGCACCTGCAGGCCACAAACGAAACCGCATACCGCCACGAGTATCTGGGCGAGGTGGTGGGCAGCGGAACACAGGTCTTTGAAAATCTGAATCTAACGGCCATCACTGATGAGGAGATTGCCCGGATGGAGCGGCGCTACCATGGCGTTGACTGGGGCTGGTACCCAGACCCCTGGGCCTTCAATAGCTGCGGCTATGACGCCGCCAGAAAGGTTTTGTATATCTGGGATGAATCTACCCGCCGACGCACTTCAAACGCGGATACGGCCAAAATCCTGTTGGATAAGGGCGTATGTCAGGACAAGGATCTTGAAGAGTGGCTCACTGCGGATTCCGCGGAGGAAAAGAGCTGTGGTGATTACCGCGCACTGGGCCTGCCCTGCCGGGGAGCAGAAAAAGGCCCGGGCAGCGTGAAGGCGGGTATGAAGTGGCTGCAGAGCCTTGCGGAGATCCGCATCGATCCGGCCCGCTGCCCGGACACCGCCAAGGAATTCAGCGAGTACGAATATGAGAAGGATAAGAAGACCGGCGAGGTGCTGGAAGGTTACCCGGATCTGGATAATCACCACATCGATGCGGTGCGCTACGCGATGAGCCGGATCTGGAAGAGGAGGGGCGCATGATCAAGAGATTTTATACCTGGCTCAGGCTGCGTTTCCTGCCTGAGTGGGCGCGCCGGCAGCTGATGGAAGAAAACCAGAGGCTGGTGCGGCAGTTGGCGGAGCTGCAGCAGGAAAACCAGCGGCTGGAAAGCTACATCGAAGGGATGCAGGATGGACTGCGGCGTCAGCGCCGTGTGATTATCTACAACCAGGGTGAGGGGGTGAGCCGGTGAGCTTCTTTGGAGCGCTTTTGAATAACAAGGTCTATCATTTTGAGCAGGCTTATCCGGGGGCCAAGGATTGCACCTCTGCTGCCATGAGAACGGCTATCGAGGATTGGTTCCGCCTCTATTTCGACCGGGATGTGACTGACGAGGAGGACCCCTGCCAGCGGCTGCCCTACACGGTGGTGAGCAAGCTGAGCCGAACGTGCTTTGCGGAATACGAAGCAGCGGCCAGCGAAAAGCAGCCATTTGTGATTGGTGTGCTGGATAGTCTGGAATCGGTGCGCAAAAAGGCGATGCAGCTGGCCATGATCGGCGGCGAGGCATGGCTGAAACCGGTGCCGGGTCCTACCGGTTTTTCCTTCACTGTAATGCGTCGGGATATGGTCACGGTGTTGGGCCGGGGACCGGACGGCGAGGCCACCGCACTGGGCAGTGCTGAGCTGACCACGGAAAACGGCAAATTCTACACGCTGCTGGAACGACGCAGCCTGGACGAAGCGGGCCGGCTGGTGATTGAGAATAAACTCTTTTGCAGCTGGGATGGACAAAGCATCGGCACCCAGGTAGGGCTTACCGCTCTGCCGCAATATGCCGCGTTGGAACCGGTGGCGGTGGTGGGCGATGTTGGCGGTATCGGTCTCGTGGGCCTGAAGGTGCCCCTGGAGAACTGTGTGGATGGCAGCGCCGACCCGGTGAGCGTTTACGCCGCAGCGGCCGGCCTGATTCACAACATCAACCGAAACGAGAGACAGCTCAGCCGGGAGTTCGACCACGGCGAGAGCCGGGTGTTCGCATCGGCGGATCTGCTGGACAAGCGTAAGAACGGCCGCCCGGTGCTGCCGCCCGGCCTCTTCGTGGGCATCGACGATGATATCGCCAACACCGGCGTCACTGTGTTTGCCCCTGCCCTGCGGCAGGAGAGTTTTCTGGCCCGCAAGCGGGAATACCTGCGCAACGTTGAGAGCCTGATCGGCTTAAAGCGGGGCATTCTGGGCGAGGTGGAGGCTGCCCAGCGCACTGCCACCGAGGTAACCAGCAGCCAGGGCGATTACAGCCTGACTATTCAGGATCTGCAGCAGATGTGGGAAGCAGCTGTGCGGCGCACGGTGGGGCTGTGTGGTAAACTGGGCAAACTGTACCGAGTCCCTGGGGCCTTCGAACCGGATCCGGCGCGGGCAGTGTGTATTGACTGGGGTAACGGCGTTCTGTATGACAAGGACAAAGAATGGGCCGAGACCATGCAGCTGGTGAGTGCAGGAATGCTCAAGCCGGAGATCGCTCTGGCTTGGAAGTACGGCCTGCCCTGGGAGACTGCCGGCGATCTGCAGAAGGTGCGCGAGAAGTACATGCCTGAGCTGGACTCCATGCTGGAATAAGGGGGTGTAGGCCGTGGCTCTGACCCCGGAACAAATTGCGGGTTATCAGGCAGCGGCGGAGGAAATCGCGCAGCCGGTCATCGAGTGGCTGTTGAAGGATATCGTTGAGCGGGTCCTGGAAGCCGGAAAGATGACCAGCACTGCTGCCTATGAGGCATATCGGGCCGAGGCGCTTGGGCTGGCTCGGAAAGACCTGCAAAAATACCTGAAGGCTCAGCTGAAGGTTACGAAAAAGCAGGCCGAGCAGCTGCTTTCGAGCGCTGCAGAATTTGCGCAAAAGGATGACTATGCCCGTGTAGGGGTGTGGGCCACCGAAGCAGATGCCGGGAGTCTGCTGCAGCTGACTGAGGCTGCTGTAAAGCTGGCCGGAGAGCAGCTGGAGAATATCACTCAGACCATGGGAATGGTTTCTCCCGCCACAGGTAAGCCTCTGCCGTTGAAGGACGTATATCGGGAGTGCATGGACGAGGCGTTCAAGCTGGTGGCCACCGGCGCCACCAGCGCCAGCGAGGCGGCCAGGCAGGCCACCCGCAAGCTGGCCGGGCGCGGTATTGTGACCATCGACTATGCCAGCGGCATCAGCACAGAACTGGGAGCAGCTGTACGGCGCAACCTAATGGGTGGCATGGGCCTGCTGGTGGAGCAGGTCACCCAACAGAACCATGATGCACTGGGCTGCAACGGCTGGGAGATCAGTGCCCACGCCAACAGCGCCCCGGACCACGAGCCGATCCAGGGCCGACAGTACAGTGATGCAGAGTTCCAGCGTCTGAACGGCAGCCTTGCGCGGCGCATCGGTACGCTGAACTGCGGCCATGTGGCTTTCCCCATCTTGCTGGGAATAAACAGCCCGCAGTACACAGAGGCGGAGCTGGAAGCCTTCCGGCAGGATAATGCCAGAGGTGTTACTTACGAGGGCCGGCACATGACCGGATACGAGGCTACCCAGTACCAGAACCGTATTGAGCGGAATATCCGCACCCAGAAGCAGCGTGTGCTGATGAGCGAAGCGGCCGGGGATGAGTCGCAGCTGCTCACCGACCGGATCAAGCTGGCCCGACTGAATCAGGAGTATACTCGCTTCAACAAAGCCATGGGCTTCAAGAGTCGGGCAGAAAGGTTGGAGGTTGTGGGGTGGAGCCGCCGGCAGGCTGGGAAAGCGAGCGCTGCGGTGAGATTCTACACAAAAGAGCGGGAACGTGCTATACTGATAGAAAAGCTACGCTCCGCCGGAAATCTGCCGAAGTCTGCACAGATTCATTTGACGCCAACGCCCATTGACGTGGGATCGTTGGGATTCGATGATGCCCATGTGAACCAGAAGAGATGTCACCATGTCAGCGAGCTCGAAGCCAAACAATATATTCAGGATGCTGCTGTTTCCGTCACTGTTTGGGGCGGAAAGTTTGAGAGGTACTTCAGTGAGCGCGGTGCGGCTTATGTAAACACGGCGGAGAATTTTATCCGAACTGCTTATTCTGCCGAAGAGTTCGATGAGAATATGCAGGCGCTGATAAAGGAGTTGAAAGCAAATGGCCTTCTTGGGTAACGTTGAGTACAAGCCGGATTCGAATGGAGTTGCAGAATATGTAAAGTGTCCTTTGGTGGATGATTGGATTGAACCGGTAGATTGTATGGAAAACCAGGATGTCAAAGAGGAATATATTCCTGCTCGTTTTAAGGCAAAGTCTGATTGGAAAGAAATCTGCATCTCTTGTCCGTTCCGGGATTATTGACTGAAATTCAACTTTTGATAACGAAAAAGTGGAATTCGATTTCAAAAATCAGGCTTTTCAACGCTTTTGCAAAGTTGAAATATCATTTAAGGCTCACCGCCCACTTGGGCGGCGGGCCTTTTTCTATGCCTGCATCCGGCCGCATGAGGCCGGGGCGGGCTATTTTTATACTCAAAATACCCCCGGCCCGGGGGACTATAAGCAGGGCACCGCAGTAGGGGGACTGGCCCCACAAAAAGGACAGCGGAATCAAGGAAGGAGACCCTATGTTGGAATGGCTGAAGGAGATCCTGGGTGATAGCTACACCGAGGAGATCGACAAGAAGGTGAGCGCTGAGATTGGTAAGGCCTTTGTGGCCAAGGTGGATTTTGACGCCAAGAACACCGAGAACAAGACCCTGAAAAGTCAGCTGACCGAGGCAAACAAGAGGATCCAGGCCTTCGAGGACATGGATATCGAAGCGGTGCGCCGGGAAGCTGCCGACTGGAAGAAGAAGGCCGAGCAGGCCGAAAAGGATGCCGCGGCACAGGTGGAGGCTGTGCGCTTCGATGCACAGCTGGATTCCGCCATTGGCAAGGCCAAGGGCCGCAATGCAAAGGCCATCAAGGCGCTGCTGGATGTGGATGCCCTGCGGGCCAGCAAGGACCCGGACAAGGACATTTCCGCCGCGCTGGAGCAGCTGGCCAAAGACAACGACTATCTGTTTGATACTGGCAACCCGCCCCCGCCCTATGCAGGCGGTACTGGTGGTAAGCCTGCCGGCGGTGATCCGGATGCTGCATTGCGTGCAGCGTTTGGCCTGCCGCCGGTCGAAAACAAGTGATTTTTTGAAAGTGAGGTAATAAGATATGGCAAACACTATTGAACTGGCGAAAAAGTACATCGCCATGCTGGACGAGGTATACAAGAATGCTTCTCTGACTGCGAAGCTGGATGGCGCACCTGAGCTGGCGCAGCAGGGCGCCAACGCCAACGAGCTGATTGTCCCCATGCTGGATATGCAGGGCCTGGGCGATTACGACCGCAACAGCGGTTATGCATCCGGCAACGTGACCATGACCAACGAGACCGTGAAGTGCAACTTCGACCGAGGCCGCATGTTCACTGTAGACAGCATGGATAACGCTGAGACCGCCGGTATGGCCTTTGGCCGTCTGGCAGGCGAGTTCATCCGCACCAAGGTTGTGCCCGAGCTGGATGCTTTCCGCTTTGCCAGCTACTGCGGCAAGAGCGGTATCACCAAGAAGGGAGAGACCCTGAACGATGGCGCGGCTGTGCTGGCCGCTCTGCGGGTGGCCATTACCGCTATGGACGAGGCTGAGGTGCCTCTGGAAGATCGCCACCTCTTCATCACCCCCACTCTGGACGGCATGATCGCCGATCTGGACACCACCAAGAGCCGGGAGATTCTGGGGAGATTCGCCAGCAAGACTCTGGTCCCCCAGACTCGCTTCTACACTGCCATCGATCAGAAGGACGGCCACACCGGCGGGCAGGAAGCCGGCGGTTATACTAAGGCTTCTTCCGGCGGTGCCGATCTGAACTTCATGGTCATCCACAAGCCCGCCCTGATTCAGTTCGAGAAGCATGTGGCCCCCAAGATCGTGACCCCTGAGCAGAATCAGGACGCGGACGCCTACAAGTACGGCTACCGCAATGTTGGCATCGCTGATGTGTACAAGAACAAGGTGAAGGGCGTATACGCCAGCCATAAGTCTGCTGGCTGATGGAGGTGCGTATGGGCAGAATCGTAGGCTACCTGGTACTCGAGAAGCCGGCCGAAAAGAAGCAGGAGGCAGAGAATCCCGCTGCGGATACCTCCGTTGCGGAGAGCCCGGCCCCGGGGAAATCCAAGAAGAAGGTGCAGGATGATGCGTAAAATCGACAAGCGACTGCTGGACCCTCGTAGCGAGGTTGAAGTCGCAGAGAATTTCAACCGCGTACTTGCTCTGGTCGATGAAGCCAGTGGGGCGGAAGGCCCCGCTGGTCCGCAAGGGGACCCGGGCCCCAAGGGTGACCCCGGTGTTGGCATCAAGACCATCGCCGGCAGTATCGATGGCAGCAACAAGCTGACCTTGACCATTACCCTGACAGATGAAACCACGCAGACGGTTGAGGGGACGCTTACCCCGCCTGCTGCGGGTTAAGGAGGTGCGGCGCGGTGGTTGAATTTGCGTTTTACCGGGATGTGTACGGCGGTGACAGTGTGCCGGAGGGAGAGTTCCGGTCGTATGCCCGTGACGCTTCGGCTCATCTGGAACGCTACAAGCGCATCTACCGGGTAACGGATACAGCCGAAAACAGCGAACAGATGGCCCTGTGTGCCATGATCGATGCGCTGTACTATTTCGACTGGGCGCGAAACGGCGGTGCGGCAGCCAGCGTGAGCGTTGGCAGCGTGAGCAGCAGCCGGGCGCAGGGCGCGCAGCCGGATTTGAGTCCGGCCGCCCAGAATCGCGAGCTCTACCGCTGTGCCCAGCTCTATCTGGATATTTACCGTGGGACCGAAAGGGGATGGTGATATGTTCAGAGTAAGACCCGGCCCGCCGGTGGATTACAGTCTGTGTAACCAGACTGTCACGTTGTACCATGCAGATTTAAAAAACGGTTTTCAATGCACCCGAACCCTGTTTCGAGGTGCATTTTTTGACGCCAAGAAGGTGCAGACCGTGGATAAAATCGGCAGCAAGGACAGCTACAGCTTTCTTCTGATTCTTCCTTCCGGATGGGACGGCCGTCCGGTGTGGGTGGATGCGGCAGCGGCGCAGCCTCTTGGTACAGATCAAACGGTGTTTTCCTTGGCGGCCGGGGACAAGGTGTTTCTGGGCGATGGCCCGGAGATTTCTGATCGGACGGACTGGGGGAATTTTATCCCGGCCAGTGTGCCGGGGCTGGTTGTGGTCAAGGACGTGGATGTGAAATACTGGCGCGGGGCAGTTTGCCATATCGAGGCGGGTGGTTGATATGGCGAATAAGAAACAGCTTTTTCGCCTGCCGGATGGGACCGTGGCATATCTGGAGATGCACAGCGTGAAGCGAATCCTGAAAGACAAAGGTCTGGCTCCGGATGGGTATGTGCAGATGTTTCACACCCAGAACGTGCTGCGGCGTATCGTGAAGTACATGCCCTATCAGAGTGGCATGACCGTTAAGGTTACGGTGGCGCAGACTAATATCCGCAAACCGCTGATCGTTACTGACACGCCTTACGCCCGGTTCCTCTTCAACGGTAAGCTTATGGTCAGTGATGTGACCGGAAGCCCCTGGGCACGCAAGGGGGAAACCAAACATGTGGTGTCTCGCCCGCTGGACTATACCAAGACCCGGAACCCCAAGGCGGGGCCGCATTGGGATCGTGCGCTTTCCGCTGCGGAAGGGCCTGCCATGGCTGCGGATGTGCAGAGGTATATCAGGAGTAAGGGAGGGTAATGGGTGAATCAAAAAAGCGATCTGGATCGGCTGCGGGAGTGGCTGGGGACCTACCCCGGGTATGATCTGGCCGCCAACATGCTGGTGGACTATCTGGACAGCATCCCGGGCAGCAAAAGTCTGCGGCCGGGTGGACTGGTGGAGATCAGCCGCAATGAGGATATCCTGGGCAATGTGACTGTGAGTAACCAGTATAACTTCGGCTTGTATATTGCGGTGGCGAAAAGCCCTGGGGATGGTGCGAGCGCGGCCTATAACGCTGACTGGGTGCTGGATTTCCAGCGCTGGGTCCAGCAGCAGAGTATCACGCACATGGCACCTACCTTTGGCAATATCGATCAACAACAGGAGCGCATCAAGGCACAGAACGGCGAGCTGTACGATACTGACCAGGATGGAGTTGGGCTCTACATCGTGGCTTTGAGCGCGGAATTCAAAGAAAAGTATGAGGTGATCTGATGGCAAAAATCGAACGAAAGTACATGGCCCACTATATCGATGCAGCACTCCCCAGCGCATCGAAGGGCAGCCCCAACTATGTGCGGCTGGGCAAGGATCTGGAGGAATACAGCCCTGAGCTGAGCGCCAACGTGGAGAAAAAGCAGAACATCCTGGGCGAAAGCAGCATTATGCTGACCAGCTATGAAAAGAGCGGCAGCGTAGAGCCTTACTACGCGGAGAAGGATGATCCTCTTTTTGCTCGGCTTCAGGGCATCATTGATGAGTGCAAGATTCTGGATGATTGCAATACCACTGTGGTGGAGGTGCATCTGTGGGAGGAGGCAAATCCGGAAAAAGGCTATCCTGCGGTAAAGGACGATGCGGTAATCGAGGTGAGCAGCTACGGCGGCGATTCCACCGGTTACCAGATCCCCTTCAACCTGCATTACAGCGGCAAGCCTGTGAAGGGCCATTTTAAGGTGGATACCAAAACCTTCACTGTGGACGAAGAAGAGTAAGCATACACCCGGCCGGAAAGCGTGTCGCCGGCCGGGTCACTTTGTATAGGAGGTTAGTATGGCAAAACAGAAATTGAGCATCGACACCGGTGTGCAGGAGTTCGAAATCAACGGCAGCGGTGTGCTGCGTTTCAATCCCAGTGATCCCAATGTGTATAACCGGTTTACGGAGATGCTGGAAAAGGTCCAGGCCGTGGAAAATGAGCTGGTGGAGCTGGCCGGCCAGCTCCCGAAAGAGGATAACGGCGTTGCAGCTCTTTCGCTGTTGGCGGAAGCTGATCGGAAGACTAAAGCCGCTCTGCAGGAGGCGTTCGGACAGGAAAACGACTTTGACCAGCTGTTGGGCGGTGTGAACCTTATGGCGGTGGCCGGCAACGGTGAGCGTGTGGTAACCAACCTGCTGGATGCGCTGCGGCCCATTATTCAGGAGGGCGCCAGCCGCTTCTATGAGGATAAGGCGAACGCAGCTGTGGCGAAGGCTCAAGCGAACCGCGAAGCCCGGCGTGCGGCCGGCCGCAAATGATGGACCGCTGGAGTCTGCCGGAGGCACTGGAAGTTCAGGGCCGGCAGTATGCCATAAATGCTGACTTCCGGGATGTGCTGGAGGTCATCCGCTGGCTGAACAATCCGGATGAGGATGAGCGGGTGCGGTATTTCGTGTCCCTGAAACTGTTTTTTGAGGACTGGGACAGCATCCCCCAGAAGGACCAGGAAGAGGCGGCCCGCCAGATGATGATCTTCATCGCGGGCGGCGTGGAAGATACCGGCCCATCTGGCCCCCGTTTGATCGACTGGGAGCAGGATCAGGGAATGATTGTGGCAGATGTGAACAAGGTGGCCGGGTGCGAGATCCGGGCCCTGCCCTTCGTGCACTGGTGGACCTTCCTTGCCTGGTTCGGGGCCATCGGCGAGGGTCAGCTGTCCACAGTAGTGAGTATTCGCGATAAGCGGCGCCGGGGCAAAAAGCTGGAAGGCTGGGAGAGGGATTACTATCAGCAGCACAAAGCTGAGGTGGATCTGCGGCCCCGTTACACGGCGAAGGAACTGGCCGAGCAGGAGCGCCTGAAAAAACTGTTGGGAGAGTGAGGCGATGTAATTGGCAGACGGCAAGGTAACAATCAGTACGGCGCTGGATAATAGTGGATTTAAACGTGGCGTGAACCAGGTTAGCGGCAGCCTGGGCGGTTTGCGTTCGATTGCCGGGAAGCTGGCAGCAGCACTTGCTGCAGCATTTGCCGTACAGAAAGTAATCCAGTTCGGCGCTGCCTGTATTCAGCTGGGCAGCGATGTGGCCGAGGTGCAAAACGTTGTAGATGTTTCGTTCGGTCGCATGGTCTACAAGATGGAGAAGTTTGCTGACACAGCGATCACCAGCTTCGGCATGAGTGAGCTGGCGGCCAAAAAGACCGGCAGCACCTATATGGCCATGGCAAAGGGTATGGGCGTAGCAGATGAGGCTGCCAGCGATATGGCCATTGCGCTGACCGGCTTGTCTGGCGATGTGGCCAGCTTCTTCAACCTCAGCCAGGAGGATGCGGCGTACAAGCTGCGGAGCATCTTCACCGGCGAAACTGAGGCATTGAAGGACCTGGGCGTGGTCATGACGCAGGCAAACCTGCAGCAGTATGCTATGGCCAACGGGATGAACAGCAATATCCAGGCTATGAGCCAGGCCGAGCGAGTTGCATTGCAATACAGTTTTGTGATGGATTCGTTGAAGCTGGCTCAAGGCGACTTCCTGCGTACGCAGGACAGCTGGGCCAACCAAACCCGCATTCTGTCAATGCAGTGGCAGCAGTTTATGAGCATCATCGGTCAGGCTCTTACTACGGTACTTCTGCCGGTGGTCAAAATGCTCAATACCATTGTGGCCGCCCTCATCAATATGGCCAACGCATTCAATGCGGTGATTACGTCCATTTTTGGAGGCGCGCAGAAGCAGATCCAGGCAACTGGCGCGGCCATTGAGGGAGCAAATGCTGGAATCGCATCCAGCGCAGGAGCCGCGGCAGCGGGTGAGCAAGAGCTGGCCGACGGCACCAAAGCGGCAGCCAAAGCAGCCAGGACCGCGACCGCGAGCATCGACGAACTGAACGTGCTGCAGCAGGATACCGGTTCAGCTGGTTCTGGCGGATCGCCGTCCGGTGGAGGTGCTGGTGGTAGCGGTGCAGTTGGTGGAGGGCTGACCGAAACCACAACGGAAGTTCAGCCGCTGACCGAAAAAATGCAGCAGATTGTGGATAAGATTCAGAAGCTGTTTGAGCCGCTGAAGAAGATTGATTTTGATAATCTGATAAGTGCGCTTAAGAAGCTTAAAGATGCAGCAGAGCCGATCGGGAAAACTGTGTTCAGCGGATTGGAGTGGGCTTGGTACAATTTGTTCGTTCCACTTGCAGCATGGACAATCGAAGATGCGTTACCGGTATTCTTGGAGGTGCTGGCATCGGCTCTGGATGTGCTGAACGCCGCCATTGAAGCGCTTAAGCCGCTGTTTGGATGGCTGTGGGAGAATTTCCTTAAGCCGATTGCCACATGGACAGGCGGAACCGTTATAGCGGCGCTTGGCTTGCTGCGCGATGGGTTGCAAGGGGTATCGCAGTGGATAGCCGATAACCAGGGCGCTTTCCAGATAATGACTGGAATCGTGGGTGCGTTCTTCGCTTTGTGGAAAGGAACAGAGATTGCCACTTGGCTTATTAATGCAGGCGGTATCGTTGGCGTGTTCAACTCTATTCGAACGGCTGTGAGCGGCGCCACGATTGCAAAACTTGCTGATAAAGCCGTAGATCTCCAGATCATTGCTTTGTATGCCGCAGATTTCGTGAAGGCAGGCGCGACTATGCTCCTGACTATTATGCAAAACACGGCAGCATGGGTGGCCAGCACAGCGGCTAAGGTGGCGGATACCGCGGCGCAGTGGGCACAGATAGCTGCAGTTACCGCGTGGAACGCCGTTTGCGCGCTTGCCACAGCGGCAACGACTGCATTTGGTGCTGCGATCGCTTTCTTGACGTCTCCTATCGGCCTTGTGGTCGCTGCTGTGGTGGCGCTGGTTGCTTTGATTGCAGTAAAAGGCGATGAGATTCAGGAGATTCTGAAAAAAGTAGACGATTTTTTACAAAATGTTTTTGTAACTGACTGGACAAATATTTTCGGTCCGGTGTTGGGAAGCGTGCTGAATGCGTTCATGAAAAATGTGGAAAACATTTGGAATGCAGTAAAGAGGATTCTGAACGGTGTGATCGATTTTGTTCGAGGGGTGTTTACCGGAGACTGGGAACGCGCTTGGATGGGAGTGCAAAACATTTTTGGAGGAATCTTTGACGGAATGATCGCTCTCGCAAAAGCCCCCATCAACGCTATCATTGGCTTGTTGAATGCGGCCATCGGAGCAATCAATGGCATGATCGATGGAATCAATCAGTTGAGCTTCGACGTTCCGAGTTGGGTTCCGCTATTGGGCGGAAAGTCTTGGGGATTTGATTTGCCTCACATTCCGCAGATTCCCCATCTTGCTCAAGGCGCGGTGCTGCCTGCCAACCAGCCGTTTCTGGCTGTGGTGGGTGACCAGCGGCGAGGCACCAACGTGGAGGCCCCGCTGGAAACCATCACCCAGGCTGTTATTGCCGCACTATCTCAGCTGGGCGGCGCACAGGAGCTTACCGCCAGCCAGCCTATTGAGGTCAAGCTGGACGGCCAAGTACTGTACCGCGCTATGGCGAAGATCGAGGCAAACCGGGGCGTAAAGATCGGAGGTGCATTCGCGGATGCCTATTGATTTGAAGGAATCCACCGGTTTTTTGTACCTCGGCACCAGCCCGGAGACCAGCAGGGAGAACCATAGTATCGCAGTCCCTTACCCGGATCAAGGCAAAGCCCCGTTTACCACCAGTCGATTGGTGGATTCGGCCCGCAATGCCCAGGGCACCATGGTGGGCCGGATGATCGGCCGCAGCCTGGACAAGCAAGAAATGGGATGGAGCACTATCTCGTGCTCGCTGTGGTGGGAGATGAATCGCTGGTTCGAGGACAACCATTTTACGTTCTACTGCCACTATTTCAACTTCAATACAGGCCGGTGGCTGACCAGATTGATGTACATCTCCGATGTAAAGGTATCGCCGGAGATCATCGACCCGGGCACAGGGGAACCAGCTTTCCTGCGGGATGCAAGTGTAAATGTTATCGATTGCGGGGTGATCTGATGCAAAAGGTGAGCGATGCCTACCGGCAGGAGATGACAAAGCCGGTGCTGGGCGCGGCAAAGCTGTCCGTGACCCTGAGCGTTGTGGACGAGGACGCGGCCCCCGGTGCGGTGGACAAAAGCGAGCATCAGGCCTACTGGTCCAGCGTGGAAAGCGCCCTGACCCAGGACGGCGCGCAAAAACGCAGCTACGCTACCTTCGAGCCGGGGCGCTGGAAGGCGGACGGCACTTTGCGCATTGCGGACGAGCCCGGCGGCACGCTGTTGACCGAAGGCTATGTGAGCGAGGCGATGAGCGGGGCAGACAGAAGGTTTTCGGCTCCGCCGGTGCTGGCGCTGGAATTTGAAACGCCGGTGAGCATTCCGGCGCTGAGCTTCCGGTTTGACCAGGTGGCGGAGGAATGGTGCACCGCGCTGACCGTGACCGCCTGGAAGGGCGGCGAGCAGCTGGTGCAGCGGCAGGTGCTGCCCAAGGCGGTGGAGCACCAGGAGCTGGTGCAGATCGACCGCTTCGACCGGCTGGAAATCCGCTTTGAGGCCACCAGCCAGCCCTTTCGCCGGGCGCGGCTGACCCGGCTAATGTTCGGCATGGAGCTGGTGTTCGGCCAGGCGGAACTGACCGAGGCGGCCCAGACCATGGAGGTAGACCCCATCGGCCGCAGGCTGCCCACCGGGGAGTTCAGCTTTTCGGCGGTGAACGTGAACCTGCTCACCAGCGACCAGAACGGTTTATATGACCCGGACAACCCCCAGGGCATCTGGAAGTATTTTGAGCAGCGCAACCCCATCACGGTGCGCTACGGCCAGCAGCTCACCGGCGGCATGAACTGGGGCGATGCGGTGGCGCTTGAATGGGGCGACCTGGTCTCCAGCGGCTGGCGGGAGCTGTACCAGGGCGGCTTTGTGGAATGGATGCCTGGTGGGCGCTTTTACCTGACCGGCCAGCCCACGGTGGAAGGGCTGTATGCCAAATTCTCCGCCACCGATGCGCTGGGCCTTCTGGATGGCACCTATTACAAGGGCGTGTGGGACGGCGCGCCCCACAGCTTGTGGGAACTGGCGACGCTGGTGTTGGAGGACGCGAAGCTTCCTCGCCGCAGGCAGGACGAGCAGCCCTGGGCCCTGTGGGAGGGCTTGAAGCAGATTACCACCACCGCGCCGCTGCCGGCCAAGCAGCACCGGGAATGTTTGCAGCTGATCGCTCACGCGGCCTGCTGCCTTTTGTATGCCGACCGGGATGGCGTGATCCGCATCCAGCCGGATGAGAGCGCCCAGAGCGGGGTGAGCATCGGACTTTCGGCTATGCTGGAAAGCGCGCCCAAAGTGGAAAAGACTGCGAGCCTTCTTCAGGTGGAGTGCCCGGCCACGGTGTATGCTCCTGCGGAAAAGGAGAGCCAGCTGCACAAGGGTACCTATCAGGTGGATGGGCGATTGGAGCTGCACCTGACCTGGAACCAGTCGGCGAACATCCGGGTGGAATGTGAGGGCGCCCAGGTGACCAGCCAGGTGCTGTATGCCGCTGCGGGCGATCTGGTGCTGGAGGGCAGCGGCCCGGCCACCCTGATCGTGAGCGGCAAAAAGCTGGAGACCAGCTGCCAGAACGCGGTGGCCCCGGTGCCCGACGCGGACGAGAACGGCACGGCGGAAACGTTGGACAATCCGCTCATTACCGAGCTGGACCGGGCGCTGGCGGTGGCGGCCTGGGTGCGGGAGCATCTTTTGCGCCGCAGCACCTACACCTGCGCTACCCGGGGCAACCCGGAGATGGACCCCATCGACCGGGTTCTGCTGGACACACAATGGGAAACAGCCGCCCCGGCTCAGGTGCTGAAAAATCAACTCACATACAGCGGTGGAGGGCTGAAAGGAGAAATGATATTGAAGAGAGGAAGTGAAGCATGAGAAAGAGCCAGAATTACCAGCTGCGTTTACCGGAACGTCTTGAAGAACGTAATGACCCGGCGGACATCGACGACCTGACCTACGACATGGAGGTCATCGACCGGGAACTGAAACAGCAGGCAAACAAGGACGCCGAGCTGGACGATCTGAAGGCCAGCCGCACCGAGTTAAACGCCCACGCTTCGGCCTCGGTGCTGGCCCATCCAGACGGCAGTGTGACGGACGATAAGATCGGTACGCGTACGATCGGTGGCGTGAAAAACAAGCTGCAGGCGCTCCTGACCCTGATCGGCCAGCAAATTGCAGGTCTGAAGGGCACCAGTGCATGGAACGATAGTCCGGCCATCACTCTGGCAGCGGCCAAACAGGTGTTGGACCAGCACAAGGCTGCGGCAGACGGCCTGCGGGAGGATTTTGATGCCCACGCGGCCAGCAGGGCCAATCCCCACGCCGTGACCAAGGCGCAGGTTGGGCTTGGCAACGTACCCAATCTGACCACCAACGACCAGACCCCCACCTATACCGAGGCCGCCAGCCTGGAGCTGCTGGCCAGCGGTGAGAAGCTGTCCACCGCCTTCGGAAAGCTGGCAAGGGCGGTGCGCAGCCTGAGCGGGCACCTTCTGGCACTGGATAATCCCCACGGGGTGACCGCCCATCAGGCGGGGGCCTACACCCAGCAGGAGACCGATACGAAGGACGCGGCGGTGAAGTCTGCACTGGAAACTGCACTCAGCGCCCACACCACGAACAAATCCAATCCCCACGCGGTGACCAAGGCACAGGTGGGCCTGGGCAGCTGCGACAACACCTCCGACGCAAATAAGCCGGTGAGCACCGCCCAGGCGGCGGCCATCGGGGTGGTACAGAGTGCACTGAACAGCCACAAGGCGGACAAGGCCAATCCCCATGCCGTGACCAAAAGTCAGGTGGGGCTTTCCAACGTGACCAACGATGCCCAGGTCAAGCGCAGCGAGATGGGCAAGGCCGGTGGCGTGGCTACGCTGGACGGCAACGGTCAGGTACCCGCCAGCCAGCTGCCCAGCTTTGTGGATGATGTGCTGGAATACGCCAATAAGAGCGCATTCCCTGCCACCGGTGAGACTGGCAAGATTTATGTGGCTCTGGACACAAACCTCACCTGGCGCTGGAGCGGATCGGCCTACGTGGAGATCAGCAAGAGCCTGGCTCTGGGTGAAACCGCCTCCACCGCCTATGCGGGCAACAAGGGAAAAGCGCTGGCAGCTGACCTTGCCTCCACTAAAAGCATTGTGGCGGCAAATACAGCCGCCCGTCACAGCCACGCAAACAAGGCGCTGCTGGATAGCTATACCCAGACGGAAGTTGATCTGGCCGATGCGGTAAGCAAAAAACACAGCCATGGGAACCTGTCGTTACTAGGCGGTATCACTCAAGCGTTGGTGAACAACTGGAATGCGGCCTTTACCCATATGAGCGATACCGTGAAGCATATCACGGCGGCAGAGCGCAGTCTCTGGAACGCAGCGATACAGACCATGAAAATCGGTACCGTAGCCAGCGGCAGCACCGCCGCTGCCAGTATCTCCAAAAGCGGTACCACTGCCACTTTGAATCTGACCTTGCCAAGTGGTGCACAGGGGCCTAAGGGCGACACTGGCCCTCAAGGCCCGCAGGGCGAGACCGGGCCGCAAGGGCCCAAGGGTGATACCGGCGAGCAGGGTCCTACCGGTGCGAAGGGCGCCACTGGTCCCACCGGACCCCAGGGGCCTCAAGGCGCTACCGGCCCCACCGGCCCGGCAGGCCCCAACCTGGTGAGCAAGAACACCCAGGTGAGC
>NZ_JAGHKE010000032.1:0-22555 GCF_017889395.1 Allofournierella sp.
CAGCAGCATGGGGCTGACAAGGCTGATGAAGGGCACCTCCAGATCCAGCGCGCCGAACAGGCCCATCTGGCCCACGTAGAATTTGTTTTCGTAGAAGGTACCCAGCAGCACCGCGATGTAGCGCAGCGGGTTCGAGAGGATGAACGCCAGCTGGCTCACCTCGCCCGCTCCGGCGATCTGCCGCCCCACGTAGGGGTAGTTATAGCGGAAGACGGTGCCGTACCAGTCGAAGAACTTGCCCAGGGCAAAGCCGCCCACCAGGCAGGCCGCCGCCAGCTGCCACTTCTTCCAGCGGGTCTTCCAGGCGCTCTTGGGCAGCACGATGGGCAGCACCAGCCACAGCAGGTTGATGTAGGGCTTGGCCACGTTCATCATCACAAAGGCAAACAGGAACAGGCCGATGTCCCGGTCGGTGATCTCATCCTTGCAGTAGAAGCTGGCCACCAGATAGTAAAAGCCCAGCAGGGTGGCGTCGTAGCTCACCGAGGCTGCCATATACAGGCTCAGGGGCAGCAGCATAAAGGCCAGGAACACTGGCTTGTAGCGCCTGCAGTTGCGTAGCGCCAGCCAGCACAGCGCCGCATAGGCGGCCAGATTCGCCAACCGGGCGGCGTACATGCAGCCCAGCGCGCCGAAGCCCAGCAGTCGGGCCACCAGAATGCCCAGCGCCTGGGGCGCCATGGAGATGGTCATGAAGAAATAGGGCTCGCTCACCGGATTTTCGGCGGGCTGGCCGTCAAAGTAGGCGGCAAAGCCGTCGGCCACGCCGCTCACCGGCCCGCCCTCGCCCTGCTGCTTGAGGGCGTAGCCCTCGGTGGTGTACACGCTGGGGTTGCCGTCCTCGTCGGTGGTCATACCCTGGCTGGTGTGGCTGTTCACCCAGGCCCCGGGTTTGACAAAGCGCACCAGCAAAAACACCGCCAGGATCGCCAGGCTGGCCAGGCCCACCATTGCCGCGGTGAGCGGCAGCGCCGCGATGCGGCCCTCCAGGTAATAAAACACCCGCCAGTAATAGGCAAAGCACACGGCCCCGGCGCAGGCGCACAGCCAGCCCAGCAGCCAGAACACCCCGCCGGGCAGCCGCCGCAGCCGGGCCAAAATGTCTTGTTGCGTCATAGAAATTCCTTTTCGCTTCGTTGATTTTTGCCGTTTCTCAGCGGCGGGAAAACTCCCCTTTTTAAACGGCATAAGCCGGGCAGACCTTTTTGCAAAAGTCCGCCCGGCAATGGCAAGGCAAGCCCGGGGGCTTACCTTACCCACAGGCTTACAGATTATAAACGTCCGGCTTGTAGCGGTCCAGGTTGTTTTTCAAAAACTCGATGGTCGCCGCCAGACCCTGCTCGAAGGTGTACTGGGGCTTCCAGTCGGTGATGGAGCGGATCTTGGTGGAATCGCCCAGCAGGCGGTTGACCTCGCTCTTCTCGGGGCGCAGGCGCTGCTCGTCGCACACGATCTTGGCCTCGGGGTTGATCTGGCGGATCAGCTCGTTGGCCAGATCGCCGATGGAATGCTCCTCACCGGTGGCGATGTTCACCTCCTGGCCGATGGCTGCCTCGCAACCCGCCAGTGCCATGAAGCCCGCCGCGGTGTCCTTCACGTAGTTGAAGTCACGGGTGGGGGTCAGGCTGCCCAGCTTGATCTCGGTGGCGCCGGTGAGCAGCTGGGTGATGATGGTGGGGATCACGGCCCGGGCGCTCTGGCGGGGGCCGTAGGTGTTGAAGGGCCGCACGATGGTGACCGGCAGATCAAAGCTGCGGTAGAAGCTCTCGGCCAGACGGTCCGCACCGATCTTGGTGGCGGAATAGGGGCTCTGGCCCTGGTAGGGATGCTTCTCGTCGATGGGTACATACTGAGCGGTGCCGTACACCTCGCTGGTGCTGGTGACCAAGAGACGCTTGGTGCCCACCTGACGGGCCGCGTTCAGCACGTTCAGGGTGCCCTTGATGTTGGTGTCCACGTAGCTGTCCGGGCTGTGGTAGCTGAAGGGGATGGCGATCAGCGCTGCCAGGTGATACACGATGTCCTGCCCTTCCATGGCATGGCGCACGCCGTTGGGGTCGCGGATGTCGCCCATAAACACCTCGATCTCGTTTTTGATCTCCTTGGGCAGGGTGTCCAGCCAGCCCCAGGTGCCGAAGGAATTGTAGTAGCAGAAGGCCTTGACCTTCTCGCCCTTTCGTACCAGCTCCTCGGTGAGGTGGCTGCCGATGAAGCCGTCGGCTCCGGTGACCATCACAGTGTTCGCCATATCGCAGAATCTCCTTTGCAACTTCGTTTGTTTTTATACCAAATATCCAGCCGCGCCGCCGCCCGCCGCATTGCGGGTCGGGGCCGGTTCGGTTGTTACCCAGTTGTTACTTAGTATAATATAAACCACCATTAATTTCAACAAAAACAGCGCCCTTGTCCATCGCCAGCGCACCTGAACACCCGTTTTCCTTTACAGTGGCCAAAAAAGCCGGTATAATGAGGGTTTGGGAAGAAGTTCCCATAATATACCGAAATAAAAAGGATGGGCAACCGTTTTGAGCTTTCAAAATCTTTCTTACCTTGCCTTTGCGCCGCTGGTGGCTTTTGTATATCTGAAGCTTATGCCCCGGCGCTGGCAAAATCATTTTCTGCTTGCGGCAAGCCTTGTTTTCTATTGGTGCAACCGCCCCACCGGCGACGGTTTTGCCGGCCTGTGGCAGGCGCTGCCCATTGCTCTGCTGGCGGCCAGCTGTGTGTTTGTGTGGCGCATGGGCCTGAGCCTGGAGGCCGCGCCGCCCGAACAGCGCGGGCGAAAGCTGGCGGCAGCGGTGATCGTGCTGCTGGCAGTTTTGGCCGTGTTCAAGTACTTCAACCTGGCGCTGGCCGTGCTGCCCTTTGCTCCCGGCGTGCTGCATCGTCTGCCCTTCCCTCTGGGCATCAGCTTCTACACCTTCGCCGCCCTCTCCTACCTGATCGATGTGAGCCGGGGCGACATGCCCGCCGAAAAGCGGTTTGTGAATCTGGCGGCCTTCCTCAGCTTTTTCGGCACCATCACCGCCGGGCCCATCTGCCGGGCCCAGAAGGTACTGCCCCAGCTGAACGAAGAACACCGCTTCGACGCGGCCCGCACCGTGCGGGCGCTGCAGCTCTTCGCCCTGGGCTTTTTCAAAAAGGTGGCGGTGGCGGACGTGCTGATGATGTACGTGAGCCAGGTCTTTGCGAACATTCCCGGCCACGGCGGCCCGGCGCTGCTGGCGGCCACCCTGGGCTACACCTTTTATCTTTACTTTGATTTCGTGGGTTATTCCCAGATGGCCCGGGCCAGTGCTCTCTTGCTGGGGCTGGAGATCCCGGAAAACTTCAAGACCCCCTTCTTTGCCACCAACTTCTCCGGCTTCTGGAGCCGGTGGCACATCAGCCTTTCCAGCTGGCTGCAGGACTACCTGTTCACCCCGCTGGTCTGGGCGGACGCTTCCAAGCTGCCGCTGCTGGGCCGCAAGATCACCCGGTTTTCGCCGGTGTTCTGTGTGTTCTGCGTGTTCTTTGTCTCCGGCTTCTGGCACGGCAACACCCTTCCCTTTGTGATCTGGGGCCTGTTGCAGGCCGCCTACCGGGTGGGCGAGGAGCTGCTGCATCAGAAGCTGGGCAAGCCCAAAAAGAAGGCCCCTGCCCGCCAGATGTGGGCCAAGCGGCTGGGCGTGTTCCTGCTCTGGAACTTCAGCATGGTGTTCTTTGCCATGGGCAGCGCCATCGGCCAGCCAGAGGGCGAAAGCTACGGCGTGGGCCAGGCCTTCGCCATTCTGAAGGGCTGGTTCGCGGGCTGGTCCCCCGCCCGCTTTGCCTCCGAGAGCTGGCAGGCCATTCTGGGCGGCTTCTACAACAACACCCTCATGGGCGCGGCCTGGCTTGTGATGCTGGCCTGCACCCTGGCGCTGGCCTTCTGGCTGGACTGGCAGCGCAACTTCCAGTTCAAGAACAAGAGCGAGGAGCTGGTGCTCACCGCCCAGAAGCCCGCTGTGCGCTGGGCGCTTTACTACGCGCTGGTGCTGTTCAGCTTCGCCGGTCTCGTCATGCAGAACGGCGGCTTTGCCGGGGGCAGCTTTGCCTACGGCGGTTTTTAATTCGGATCGCAGAAAGGAGCCCACGGCCCCATGAAACATATTTTACGCAACCTTGCGCTGCTGCTGGTTCCGGTGCTGGCGTATTTCTGCCTGTTTGCGGCCTTTGAGCCCAACAACTATTTCGGCCTGCACCCGAACACCGACAGCGACGCCCCCATCAGCCGGCTGAAGGATTTCAAGCGCCAGCCGGGCAATTCCATCATCATCGGTGATTCCCGTTTTGCCCACTTCGACATGGATCTGGTGAACGAAACCAGCGGCCGTCCCTGGCAGAATCTGGCCTTCGGCGGCGCGTCGCTGCGGGAGGGCATCGACCTTCTGAACTGGGCGCTGGATAATAATCCCAACCTGGAGGAAGTGATCTTCGGCTTTTCCTTCTACACCATCAACCAGGGCTACGACACCGACCGGATGAGCAATCTGGAAAAGACCCTGAACAACCCCTTCGCCTACTTCTTTAACCTGGAATACAACGTGAACATGCTTACCAACCTGCAAAACCAGCTCACCGGCCGGGTGGACGCCCCCGAGACCGGCGACTGGGTCTATCCGCAGGACTACACCGCCGCTGACGGCACGGTGTATGAGGTTCACACCCTGCTGGCCGAGTACCCCGCCGCCCTCATCACCAAATGCGAGAACTGGACGCTGAACACCAGCCAGTTGGACCGGCTGTACGAGGCCGCCGCCCGCTGCGCCGAGCGGGGCGTGAAGCTGACCGTGGTGCTGGCCCCCATGGCGGACATCGTGAAAACCGAAGTCTGCGACGTGTACGGCGAAGACGGTACCATCACCGAGCAGATGGAAAACGCCGTGCTGCCCCAGCTGGCGGAAAAAGCCTCTGAGCTTAGCTTCTCGGTGCTGGACTATGAATGGACCGACCGGCCGGACTTTGACGACGACACCCAATTCTACGACGGCTTCCACCTGGACGAACGCTACGGCCTGCCCCAGTGGACCGAGCAGCTGTTCACCGATCTGGGCTAAGGGCAGCCCTCCGCCAGTTCGGCGGATGCTGCCCCCAAAGCCCCCAAAAAAGGAGAGAAAAAAGTGAGTCTTGATTTTCTGATCCTCTACGAGCATACGGTGCGGGAATACGAAAGCGACCTTCTTTTAAAGCTGGAGCTGGAACGGCGGGGCTATACCGCCGAGATCCGCCAGCTGCTGGACCGCAAAAAGCTGAAATACTTCACCTGGAAAAAGCCCAAGGTGCTGGTGTCCAGCTGCATGTATGACAACGAGGCCATCAACAGTCACGTTTACAACAACGTGGGCAGGCTGAACAAGATCGTGAACCTGCACTGGGAGCAGATGCTCAGCGACACCCAGGAGGAGGGCGACTGGTTCAACTTTAACGGCAACGCCAAAAAGTGCGTGCAGACCTGCTGGGGCCGCCGCACCGCGGACCGGCTGATCGCCCACGGCATGGAGGAGAAAAACTGCCCGGTGACCGGCGCGGTGATGATGGACTTCGTGCGGCCGGAATTTTCCGGCTATTTCAAAAACAAGGCGGACCTGTGCGCCGAGTTCGGTCTGGATGCCTCCAAGGAGCTGCACCTTTACATTTCCAGCTTCGGTTATGCCAGCATGACCGAGCAGGAGGTCAAAGAGCTGAGCGAGATGGCGGGCACCGACTTTACCGGTTTTGCCGCCACCAACCGGGTGAGCATGGCCGAGACCCTGCGCTGGTTCGACGAGTATCTGGGCCAGCACCCGGAGGTGGAGCTGGTCTACCGCCGCCACCCCAGCGAATGGAACAGCCCTCAGCTGGCCGAGCTGGCCAAAAAGCGGCCCAACTTCCATGTGATCTTCGCCTACGGCGTGAAGGACTGGATCATGGCGGCGGACTCCATCTCCATCTGGATGAGCACCGCCATTGCCGAGGTGTACATGGCGGGCAAGAGCTGCCACATCCTGCGCCCGGCTCCCATCGAGCACGAGTACGACCCGGTGATCTACGCCGGTGCAAAGTATGTGACCAGCTACGAGGAATTTCTCGCCGCCATGGCGGACAAAAACCCGCCCTTCCCCATTGCCAGAGAGGTGATCGAGGGCTATTTTGACCCCAGTGAGACCCCCGCCTACATCCGCATGGCGGACCTGCTGGAGACCGTGTACAAGGAGCCGCCCCGGGACGAGCCCATGGGCGAGGGCTTCACGCCTCATTTCAACCTGCTCAAGTTCTTCGCGCTGTGGGGCGTACACATCCTGTTCGCTTTGCGCCTGCCCCCCAAAAAGGTGTTCTTCTTCCACAAAGGTCTGGCGGATTTTGCACAGCGCATCTACGGTTATGTGGAAAAAGCCTATGTGCCCAAAGCTCAGATCAAGGCCATGGAGGACAAGATCCGTCCCTTCGTGATGAAAGGGGGCAACTGACCGGACATGGAACGCCAGATGCGCCGCAACGTGCTGTTCAACACCGCGGGCAGCCTTTTGTTCTACATCTGCCAGGCAGCCATCACCCTGCTGGTCACCGCTCTGGCCGGGGCCGAGGCCAACGGCCTGCTGGCCACCGGCATGACCATCGCCAACGTCTGCCTTTCCGCCGCCAGCTATGGCATGCGCACCTTCCAGGTGTCGGACCTGTCGGGCAAATACACCGACCGCAGCTATCTGTTCAGCCGCTACATCACCCTGACGGCGGCGGGGGTGGGCTGCCTTGTGTTCTCGTTTATCAACAGCTATTCCGCCCAGCAGCGATGGGTGATCTTCCTCTACACCGGCTACCGACTGATCGAGAGCTGGTCCGATGTGTGGCACGGCTACCTGCAAAAGGCCGAGCGGATCGACATCGTGGGCATCAGCTTCGGGGTGCGCGGCATCGTGACCGCCCTGAGCGTGACTCTGGGTCTTCTGCTCACCAGGGACCTGGTGCTCACCTTGGCCATTCTGTTCGCACTGAACGCTGCCTACGTGCTGGTGGTGGACATTCCCCTGGCCCGCCGCCGGGCGGATTTCAAACGCACCGGCGGGGCGGGCGTGAAGGCCCTGCTGCTGGAATGCCTGCCGCTGGCGGTGTACGCCTTTTTGAACACCACCATCGCCTCGGTGCCCCGCTACTACTGCGAGCGGATTCTGGGCAGCGTGAAGCTGGGCTACTTCAACAACGTTTTCCTGCCGGTGATGATCTTACAGGTGGCGGTGATCTACCTGTTTGTGCCCTTCATCACCACCTTTGCCCACCTGTGGACCGACCGGAACGGCAAGGGCTTTTACAAGGGTCTGCGACTGCTGGGCGCGGCACTGGTGGCTTTGTGGATCGCCGGAACCATCGGCGTGGCCCTGCTGGGCCGCTGGGGGCTTTCGATCCTGTACCCCACCACCCCCGAGGTGCTGGATTATGCCCCCCTGCTGCAGCCGCTGGTGCTGGCTACCGTCTGCACGGTGGCGGCCACGGTTCTGTGTCACCTGCTCACCATTGCCCGGGAGATGCGTGGTCTGATTCTGGGCAATCTGGCGGGCCTTGCCGCCGCTCTTCTGGCCAGTCAGCCTCTGCTGCGCGCCTTCGACGTGTACGGCGCGGCCTGGGCCACCATTCTGGGCATCGGCGTACAGGCCATCGCCCTGCTGGCCTTCCTGCTCGTTCGCTGCAAAAAGCAGTTTGCGGCCAAACAATAAGCGCAAAAAAGCAAAACGATAGCCCCTTCCCTTAGCCGTTGTGACATAAGGGAAGGGGCTTTTATTGTGCTTATCGTTCGGTTGGTTGTTTCGTATGAATCAGCTTTGCTGCATCCGACGGCCCATCCAGTGGGAATAGATGCCCGGCACGATCATAGGCACCAGCCACAGCAGCATCCGGCCCGCATTCAGCGGCGAAAGCCAGCTGCCCAGCATCACCGCCGCGCCGCACAGGCCCCAGATGCCTCCGGTGACCATGTGGATATGGGTCCAGTTCTCTTCACTGGACATGGAAAACCGGTCCTGTACGCCCCAGCGGGAACCAAAGGGAAGCTCGGCCACATGAGCCGCCACGATCAGCACCGCCAGCCCCACCAGACCGGTCAGCAGCACCAGGATCTGGATTCTGCCGGTGAGGTTCGCCGCAAAGATCACGCTGTACATGGCCACGCTCAGCAGCGGGATCAGCCATCCCAGGCCCTCCCGCAGCGCACCCATCAGCCGGGGACCAAGCACCATGCTGTGCACCGTGGCATATACCACCCAGTGCATCACCATGAGCACGATGGGAATGGCGATCACTGCCCAGGGCTTGCTCATCAGGCTGGTCACCTCGCCGGTCTCGCCACTCCACTGCACCGCCATCTGCCCGGGCAGGCGGCCGTAGGCCAGAAGCCCGACCACCAGCGGCAGAGCGCAGGCCGCAAGGCCCGCCCAGAACGGAGTTTGTATCTGCTTTTTCATCCCACAGCACTTCCTTTCCTGCTCGGGGCATCCCCGTACCGACGCTGTGCAACAAAAAGCATCGCCCATGGGATGCGGATATTTTTCTACTGTTATCATACCGCCTGCCGTCCGGGCCGGTCAAACCCGGCGGCAGGCGGTTTTGCGCCGTTTGCCCGGTGATTTCGTCCCAGCGCTTGTGCGGGCGGGGCGGGGCGCTGTTTTGCAAAAAATTCATGAATTTTGCACCGGTGGCCCCACTGGAATTTGTAATATGGGCCGGGGCATGCTATAATGAAGCGACGGCACAGGAACCCCCTGTGCACAAGCCTTAACTTCAAGGGAGGGGATCGACCCATGAAATACTGTAAAAAATGCACCATGCCCGACACCCGGCCCGGTATCACCTTCGATGCCGAGGGCGTTTGCAGCGCCTGCCGCCACTACGAGAGCCGCGCCAACGTGGACTGGGATGCCCGCTGGAAGGAATTTGAAGCCCTGTGCGACAAGTACCGCGGCTGCAACGGCCCCGGCGGCTACGACTGCGCCGTTGCCGTGTCCGGCGGTAAGGACAGCCACTTCCAGGTCTACATCCTGAAAGAGGTCATGAAGATGAACCCCATCCTGTTCAGCGTGGAGGACAACTTCCCCATGACCGAGGCAGGCAAGCACAACCTGAAGAACATCAGCGAGGAGTTCGGCTGCACCATCATCAGCTGCAAGCCCAACATCAAGGCCCAGAAGACCCTGATGCGCGCCTTCTTCGAGAAGTATGGCAAGCCCACCTGGTACGTGGACCGGCTGATCTACACCTTCCCCCTGCACATGGCGCTGAAGTTCAACACTCCCCTGCTGTGCTACGGCGAGAACGTGAGCTTTGAGTACGGCGGCAACGCCGACGAGGAGACCTACTCCGCCCGCGGCCAGATCGAAAACGGCGTGGCCGTCGGCTTCCCCGAGGAGGAGCTGCTGAGCTATGGCGTTTCCGCCAACGACCTGGCCCTGACCAAGGCTCCCACCGCCGAGGAGCTGGCCCGTCTGGACCCCTTCTACATGAGCTACTTCCTGCCCTGGAACAGCTACAAGAACTACCAGCTGGCCAAGAGCCGCGGTTTCCACGACCTGACCCACGAGTGGGACCGCCGCCATCACGTGGAGAACTTCGACCAGATCGACTCCCGCGCCTACCTGGTGCACTCCTGGCTGAAGTACCCCAAGTTCGGCCATGCCGCCGCCACCGACTACACCGCCCGCTACATTCGCTACGGCCTGATGACCCGCGAGGAGGCCATCCCCCAGATCAAGGAGCGGGACGGCGCGCTGGACCCGTTGTGCGTGCGTGACTTCTGCGAGTTCTGCGGCTACACCGAGAGCGAGTTCTGGGCCATTCTGGACAAGTTCTACAACACCGACATCTTCCACAAGGACGAGTACGGCCGCTGGGTGCTGAACCACCCCATCTGGGAAGAGAATAAATAATCACAATTTATGATTATCTGCCCCGCTTTTTCGCCAAAAAGCGGGGCATTTTTTGTTTTTCTGGTAATATCGCGCAAAAAAGTGCTTGACAAACCGTAAATTCGACGGTATCATAAACGCATACTATCATCCAAAAGCTAGGAAGAGAAGAGTAGGCTTTCGGCATCGACCCTTACTAGAGAGCCCCGACGGTGGAAACGGGCAGGGAACAGGAAGCTGAACATGGTCTCGGAGCTGCGTGTGCGAAGAGCAGGAGTTCTAAGTGCCCGCCGGGAACGCCCGTTAAAGCGTCAGGCTGTAATCAGTTCATTTCTGCCGCAGCCGGAAAGGCCGTTGTCCCCGCAAGGGGCCGGTGAATCAAGGTGGTACCACGAAGTCTGTTACAGGCTGTCGTCCTTGTTTTGTTGCAAGGACGGCAGCCTTTTTGTTTTGCCGTTTTACCGCCGGACCGAACAAAGGAGAGAAAGAAAGCAATCATGTTTGAGATCAAACATCTGTCTAAAATCTTTACGGGAAGTGCCAGCAAGGTGGAAGCCCTGCGGGATGTTTCCACCACCATCCAGGATGGCGACATCTTCGGCATCATCGGCATGAGCGGCGCGGGCAAAAGCACCCTGCTGCGCTGCCTGTGCCTTTTGGAAAAGCCCACCGAGGGCCAGATCCTGCTGAACGGCAAGGACCTTGCCCATCTGAAGGGTAAGGAGCTGCTGGAGGCCCGCCGCCAGATGGGCGTGGTGTTCCAGGGCTACAACCTGCTGATGCAGAAGACCGTGGCCGAGAACGTGGCCTTCCCCCTGAAGCTTACCCCTTACAAAAAGGACGAGGTGGAAAAGCGGGTGGCCGAGCTGCTGGAGCTGGTGGGCCTTGCGGATAAGGCTCAGAGCTACCCCAGCCAGCTTTCCGGCGGTCAGAAGCAGCGGGTGGCGCTGGCCCGGGCGCTGGCGTCCAACCCTCAGGTGCTGCTGTGCGACGAGCCCACCAGCGCCCTGGACCCCCTCACCACCAAGAGCGTGCTGGAGCTTTTGCAGGCCATCAACAAAAAGCTGGGCGTGACGGTGATCATCATCACCCACGAGCTGGCGGTGGTCAAGGCCATCTGCAACCGGATGGTGGTCATCGACGGCGGTCGCTTTGTGGAGCAGGGCGACGCGGCTCAGATTTTTGAAAATCCCCAAAGCGACGTGGCTCGCCTTTTGCTGGGCAAGGAGGAATAACCCATGGCAGAATTTTTCGCACAGTACGGCAGCCTTTTGTGGGAGGGCACGCTGGAAACCCTTTATATGACTTTTGTTCCCACTCTGGTGGCCTATCTGATCGGCCTGCCTCTGGGCGTGCTGCTCACCACCACAAAATCCGGCGGCATCATGGCCGCTCCCCGCTTCAACGCGGTGTTCGGCTGGTTCGTGAACCTGTTCCGCAGCATCCCCTTCATGATCCTGATCTTCTTCGTTCTCCCCTTTACCCGGCTGATCGCGGGAACCTCCATCGGCGCAACCGCCGCCAACGTTCCCCTGTCCATCGCGGCGGCGCCCTTTGTGGCCCGCATGGTGGAGCAGAGCCTGGAGGAGATCGACGCCGGCGTGGTGGAGGCCGCCCGCTGCATGGGCGCCACCAACTGGCAGATCATCACCCGGGTGCTGCTGGTGGAAAGCGTGCCCAGCCTGCTGCGGGGCCTGTCCATCACCATCATCACCATCTTCGGCTACACCGCTGTGACCGGCGCGGTGGGCGCGGGCGGCCTTGGCAACATCGCCTTCCGCTTCGGCTACCAGCGCTACCAGAGCGACGTGATGTACGCCACCATCGTTCTGGTGGTCATTCTGGTGTGCATCATCCAGAGCGTGTGCAACCTGCTGGCCCGCAAGGCCGACAAACGCAACCGCTGATCCCCTTTTGAAAAAACAGCGCCCCGCTTCGGGCGGCGCGCGAGCCTTGAGCCGGGTGCTGTTTTCGTTTTACAACGCTTATTTCAACCCATCAACATAGAGGAGTGTATACCATGAAAAAACTGATTTCTCTGGCTCTGTGCGCCGTGCTGGCCGTGAGCCTGGCCGCCTGCGGCGGCAAGTCCGGCGGCTACAAGATTGGCATCCCGGCAGACGCCACCAACGGCGGCCGCGCTCTGCAGCTGCTGCAGGCCCAGGGCATCCTGACCCTGACCGAGGGCGTTGGCCTGGAGGCCACCGAGCGGGACATCGCCGAAAACCCCTACAACGTGGAAATCGTCCCCATGGAGGCCGCGGCCCTGCCCAGCAGCCTGCCTGATCTGGACTTCGCGGTCATCAACGGCAACTATGCCTCCGGCGCCGGCATCGGCGACACCGTTCTGGTGAGCGAAGACGCCGAGAGCGTGGCCGCCCAGACCTTCGGCAACATTCTGGCCGTGAAGGAGGGCCGGGAGACCGAGCCTGCCATCCAGGCGCTGGCCGCTGTGCTCATGAGCCAGGACGTGCAGGACTGGATCGCCGCCAATTACAACGGCGTGGTGATGCCCATGGGCGCTGAGGAGCTGACCATCCCCGAAATCGCCGAGCCCGTCACCCTGAAGGTGGGCGCTTCCCCCAGCCCCCACGCCGAGATTCTGGAGTACGCCGCTCCCATCCTGGCCGAGCACAACGTGACCCTGGAGATTGTGGAATTCGACGACTACGTGATGCCCAACACCGCCGTGGAGGACGGCAGCCTGGATGCCAACTACTTCCAGCATCAGCCCTATCTGGATGACTTCAACGCCGAGCAGGGCACCCACATCGTGAGCGTGGTCACCCCCCACTACGAGCCCATGGGCATCTACCCGGGCAAGACCGCCGATCTGAGCGTGTTCAGCAAATAACTCCCCCATCCCCCAAAACCCAAGCAAGCAAAAAAGAGGAAGCCCGTCAGGCTTCCTCTTTTTTATTTACTCTTGATTTGCTCTTGCAATCAGGCCTCAGCGGAGGTCGCAGGCTGTCGGTCCTCCTTGGGCAGCCATTTGCCGCACTTGTAATAGATCACAAAGCAGATGCTGGTGATGACCCAGCTCACCGGGTAGCTGACCGCCACCGTCAGAATATCCCGCTTGAGCGGCACCACAAAAATCACCCACAAAATCCGCAGTCCGCACACGCCGCTGCCGGTGAGGATCATGGGGATCAGCGCCTGACCGCAGCCGCGGATGGCACCGGACAAAATCTCGATGCACACGAAGGTCACATAGCAGGGCATCAGATGCCAACACAGCGTGACGGCAATTTCCAGCACCGCCTCGTCCTGGGTGAACAGCCGCAGCAGCAGCTCGGCGCAGCTCAGCATGATGGCACTCAGCCCCACGGCAGTGGCCGCGTTCATGGCAAGGCAGACATTCACGCTTTTGCGCACCCGGCTGTACAGCCCCGCGCCGTAGTTCTGGCCCGCAAAGGTGGTGATGGCAATGCCATAAGCGCCGCTGATCATCCAGAAGAAGCCGTCCACCTTGGAAAAGCTGGTCCAGGCGGCCACCGTATCGGTGCCGAAGGAGTTGATGCAGCTTTGCAGAATCACGTTGGAAATGGCATACATGTTGCCCTGAATGCCCGCCGGAATGCCCACCTGCAGCACCCGGCCCAGGCTGGCCCGATCAAAGCCCAGCTGGGTTTTATCCAACCGATAGATGGCCTGGGTTCCGGAAAGGGAGAGATAAACCAGCGCGGCGCTCACCCACTGGGAGATCATGGTGGCAAGGCCCGCGCCCAGCGCGCCCAGACCCATCACCGCCACAAACAGGATGTCCAGCACGATGTTCACCAGGCAGGCCACGATCAAAAAGTACAGCGGGCGCTTGGTGTCGCCCACCGCACGCAGGATGCCCGCACCCACATTATAAAAGAACGAGGGGATCATGCCCAGGCAGTAGGCGATCAGATACTGCACCGCGTATTCCATCACATCCGCCGGGGTACCCATAAGCTCCAGCGCGGGCCGGGCCGCCAAGATACCCAGGACCGTGAAAAGCAGACCGCCCGCCAGCGACATGGCCACCGAGGTGTGCACTGTTTTCTGTACCCGCTGCGGGTCCCGGGCGCCCACACCCTGGGCCACCACCACAGTGGTACCGGCTGCCACGCCGGTGAACAGGTTCACCACAATGTTCACCAGATTGCTGGCGCCGCCGCCCACCGCGGCCAGCGCCTGCTTGCCCACGAACTGCCCCACGATGACCGCATCGAAGGTGTTATACAGCTGCTGGAAGAAGGTGCCGAACAGAATGGGGAAAAAGAACACAAGGATCTGCTTCCAGATCACACCCTGCGTGATCTGATTTTCCGCGCTGACGGAACGCGACATATCACAAAACCTCTTTTCTGAAATTCACTCCCGGGGGCCGCGGCCCTCATAAAAACACTTGAAAGCCACAACAGTATAGCACGATTGCACCGCCGTGTCGACCATCGTTATTTGTTTGGCACAAATTCGGTATTTTGACCAAAGCCATGACAAGTTCGCAACAAGTTCTTTATAATATAAAAGCAGGAACAATACCGCCCCGGCCGGGCACAGAAAGGGAGAAACGCTCCATGGCACACATTCTCATTGCCGAAGACGAAACCGCCATCAACAATCTGATCCGCTCCAATTTAAAGCTGGTGGGCCACAGCTGCGCCCAGGCCTTCACCGGGCCCGAGGCGCTGGAGCTGGCCCAGAGCCAGGCCTTCGATCTGGTACTGCTGGATGTGATGCTCCCCGGGCTGGACGGCTTTGCCGTAAAAGCCCAGCTGCCCGCCGGGCTGCCGGTGATCTTCGTGACCGCCAAGACCAGCCTGTCGGACAAGCTGCAGGGGCTGGGCCTTGGCGCGGAGGACTACATCGTGAAGCCCTTCGAGGTGCTGGAGCTGCTGGCCCGGGTGGAGATCGTGCTGCGGCGGGGCGGCAAATCCGCCCGCACCTTCACGCTGGACGGGCTGCGGGTGGATCTGGACGCCCACCGGGTCTTTCTTCGCGAAGAGGAAGTGCCCCTCACGCCTCAGGAATACAGCCTGCTGGAGGTGCTCATCACCAACCGGAACCTGGCCCTCAGCCGGGAAAAGCTGCTGAACCTGGCCTGGGGCTACGACTACGAGGGCGAAAGCCGCACGGTGGATGCCCACATCCAGCGGCTGCGCAAAAAGCTGGAGCTGGAAGGGCGCATCCAGACCGTTTACAAGCTGGGCTACCGGCTCAGCACCCGCTGAAAGGGGCTTTTATGAAACGTCTCACTCTGAAATACTGGCAGAAAACCTATCTGGCCACGCTGGGGCTGTTTCTCTGCTGCCTTGCGGGCAGCATCGGGGCAGTGTTCAGCCTGGGACAGCGGCAGAACTTTTCCTCCACGGTAAACGAGGCCCTGGCCCAGCAGCAATACCTGATGCAGAGCCTTGTGCAGGATGCCCAGGCCGTGGCGGCCTCCCGTCCGGCGGCACTGCCCAATCTGTATGAATACTACGCCACTCAGTACGCGGGAGGCGGCATCCCGCTGGAGGTGGCGGAAAACGGCGCTGTGCTCTACTCTACCCTGCCCGCCGTGGAGGGCGGACGCACCCGGCCGGAGGTTCCCGAGGGCCAGCGGGTCTATCTGGTGCTGCCCACCGAAGAGGGGCGGCAGCTGTTTGTCTCCTCCCGGCTTGCCACCGTCTCGCCGGATACCATCGTCACCTGCGCCTTCCCCATGGAGGGGTTTTATCAGGAGTGGGCCCGCATCCGGCTGCTGTTTCTCATCATCGGCGGGGTGGTGAGCGGGGTGTTTGCCATCGCCTTGTATCTGGTGCTTGCCCGGATGTATCAGCCGCTGGCTCAGGTGACCGACACCGCCCGTGCCATTGCGGCAGGCGATCTTGCCGCCCGCGCGCCGGACCAGCGGCGGGACGAGGTGGGCGAGCTGGGCCGTGCCATGAACCAGATGGCAGGTCAGGTGCAGCACAAGATCGACCAGCTGGAGACCGCCGCCAGCCAGAAGCAGCAGCTGATCGACAATCTGGCCCACGAGATGCGTACCCCGCTCACCGCCATCGGCGGCTGGGCCGAGACCATGCAGCGGGCCCAGATGGACCCGGAAGAGCTGATGGAGGCCACCGATACCATCCTGTTCGAGAGCCGCCGGGTGCTGGCGCTGAGCCAGCAGCTTCTGAAGCTGAGCGTGCTGCGCAGCGAGCCGCTGGAGCTGGCCCCGGTGGATGCGGCAGACCTGCTGCGCCGGGTGGAGCGCACCATCGGCCCTAAGGCCCGGGCCCGCCAGGTGGACTTCGCGGTGCTGCCCCCCGATTGCCCGGTGGAGCTTTCGGCCGACGAGGTACTGCTGGAAAGCCTGCTGGTCAACCTGTGCGACAACGGGGTAAAGGCCTGCGCCGCCGGGGGCCGGGTACGGCTGCTGACCCACCGTGCGCCGGGCCGGGTGCTGTTCGTGGTGACCGACGACGGCCGGGGCATGGACCGGGAGACGCTGGCCCACCTAGGCGAGCCCTTTTACCGGGCGGACAAGGCCCGCAGCCGGGCCGAGGGCGGGGCCGGGCTGGGGCTTTCGCTCTGCTTTGCCATCGCCCGCCGCCATGGCGCACAGCTGGAATTCGAGAGCCAGCCGGGCCGGGGCACCCGGGCCACGGTGACTTTTACAACTTTGCAATAAGTTTTTACCGCTTCGCAACACCCCGCACCTTTTGTGGCAACAGCTGGGAAGTAGACTAAAGCCAGAAAACAGGCCGGGGCCTTCCACCCCCGGCTGCGCCAAGGAGGATGTTATGATGAATCTTCGCCCCATTGCCCTCAGCCTGACGGCCACCCTGGCCCTGACCGGCTTTTCCGCCTGCTCTGCTCCCGGGCAGACTCCGGTGGCGGTGAGTGACCCGGTGAGCGCATCCGTAAATGCCGCCGGGCAGATCGTGGAGGATTATGACTTTCGGTTTATCGACCGAACTGCCGAGAAGATCGAGGAGTACAAAACCTACGACTATACCGAAGGGCACCCCACGCCTGCCCTGCCCCGGCCGGAATTCCTGCCCACCCAGGACATCGCCAAAAAGGCGGGCGAGCTGTGCCAGTCCGCTCTGGGGATGGACCTTTCCTCCCAGCTGATTGCGCTGTGTTACATGGAGGACCCGAACCTTTCCCGGACCCAGTCGGTAGTGAAGGCCAGCGTGCCCATTCCCAGCAGCGCGGAAAACCCGCTGTTTCAACGTGCCGCATCGGTATTCCTGCAAATGGATTCTGTAACCGGTGAGCTGTTCAGCTATTCCCTTTATCCGGGGCAGGGCTGCACCGACCCGGAGCAGCCTCAAAAGGACACCTGGCCCCAACTGGCGCAGGACTTCTGCACCACGGCGGGCCTGGGCCAGATCCAGAGCACTGAGTTTACGGATGAAGCCAGTGCCCATCAGGACTGGCTCTGGGCCGTTCTGGAAAACGGCGACACCGCTCTGTTCCAGTTTTCCACCGGCAACACTCTCACCTACTTTGAGAACGTGACCGCCACCGGCGGTCAGGCGCGGGTGGATGCTCTGCACCAAAAAGATGCCATCGATCGCTGAGGAGGGATTTATCATGAAATGTCTTTCTGTTCTTATCGCCACCCTCTGCGCCGTCTCGCTCTTCACCGCCTGCTCTGCTCCTGGGCAGACTCCGGTGACGGTGAGCGACCCGGTGAGCGCCTCCTCCAGCTCCGCGCCGGACCCGGTGAGCGCCGCGCTAGACGCCTGCGACTACGCCTATCACGACTACACCGAGGAATTTATGGCCGAGCATCCCGACCCGGTCCAGCTCAACAACGGATTGGAGGGCGTTCCGGATTACTACAAAATCTATGTGCAGCCGGACGAGGCCTGCATGGAGGTGCAGCAGGCGGTGAACACCGCAGCCCACTGGATGGAGGCCGCCAGCGGCATCCCCCTGGGGGAATATCAGTTCACCACCTACGCCTTCCGCCGCACCGACTACCAGAACGGCGAGCGCACCATCTGGAGCGTGGACTGCTGGCAGGCCCCGGACGGCACCGACGAGGGCAGCTTCCACTTTATTGCCCTGCTGGACGCCATCAACGGCCAGCTGCTTTCGCTGAACGTGAAGCCTCCCTTGAACAGCGGACTGTACGCCTCCGATTCCTCCGATTCGATGGAGCTGTTCCAGGTCATGCTGCCCGCCCTGTTTGAGGAGATGGGCCTGCCCACCGTGGAAGCCGTGAAGCCTGCCGGAGATTCCGGCGGCGGATTCCTGCCGGTGCAGATCTCCACCGCGTCCGGTGATTACCGGGCTGCCTACATGGTCTCCGAAAACACCGCCCAGCTCACCTTCCTTGCACTGGACGGCGCGTTCCTGCTTTAAAAGCACAAACATCAGCCCGCCATGGCTTTGCACCATGGCGGGCTGATGTTGTTTTCGTTCTATTCATGCGGCCATTGCACGGCGGCCCACACGGCCCGCCCAGGCCAGCGGTCCCTGGTACACCACCCGCAGCGGCTCCAGATAGGCAAAATCCTCCGGGCGCACCAGGCTGGGGTGGTCCGGCAGCTCCAGCGCCCCCGCATCCTGCAGGGTCTGGGCCACAAACTGGCTGCACACGAATTTATTCCGCCGCTGGTGGGCGATGCCCAGCCAGGCCAGCGCCAGACCCAGCACGTCATAGCCGTAGTCCAGCTGGCGGCGCTCCATCTTTTCCAGCCGGCGGGCAATGCGGTCGTAGGCCTTCTGGCTCACCGGCAGCTCCAGCACCAGGCTGTCCGCCGTGCCGCTGCGGCCGTAAACCCCGTCGTACAGATTCTCCCGGATGAAACCGGCAGGCAGGGGCGCAATCTCGTAGCGGCGGGCAAAGCTGTACATCTGCTCCAGGTCCCGGTCCAGCGCCAGGCTCACGTGGGTATAGCGGTTGCCGGTCAGGCCGTGCATGGCCCGGGCAAACAGGGTGTCGGTACGGGATAACAATAAGTAAACATTCGGCATGATTCTGGCTCCTTTCGCCGCGGCCCTTTTCTGGTGGTACTTCCCCTTCCCCGGGCGGGCGGTATGCATGGTTCCGGTACTTCCTACCGGCTCAGTAGGTTTCCCTTTGCTCATACAACGAGTCTGAATGCGCCGGTTCTTCATCTTTTTTCAAAAAAATTGACACACCGCCCGCTTGCACCTATAATAAAAGCACTTTCCCCGGCAGCGGGGGCGATGAGGAGGGGATTTCCATGCGCCATCTGGGCACACCGATCTTAGAGACCGAACGGCTGATCCTGCGGCCGCTGACCACCAGCGATGCCATTCCCATGTTTGAAACCTGGGCAAACGACCCGCAGGTGACCCGCTTTCTGCGCTGGGAGCCCCACAAGGACTGGCTGGAGACCGCCCAGCTGCTGGCCGCCTGGGAGGCCCTTTACCAGAACCCGGACTACTACCAGTGGGCCGTCTGCCTGCGCGGAACGGATTCCCCCTTCGGCAGCATCAGCATCATGGAGGGCGAGGAACAGGACTCCTCCCTGTGGCATGCTCCCGGCCTGGACCATTCCGCCGGGGTTTGGGAGGTAGGCTACTGCTACGGCCGCGCCTTCTGGGGCAAGGGCTACGCCACCGAGGCTTTGTGCGCCGTGCGGGACTTCTGGTTCAAAGAAGTGGGCGGCCCCTGGCTGGCCTGCTGCCATGCCACGGCAAACCCCGCCAGCGGCCGGGTGATGGAAAAGGCCGGATGGGTGTGGGACCACGACAGCCTTTACCACAAATTCGACGGCACCCCGGTGCCCTGCCGGTGCTATGTGAACCGAAACCCGAATTTCTGACGCGATAATTTGACAGCGATAAAAGGAGCTTATATGAGTGAACTGATGATTCAAGACAAGGAGCCGGTGAAGGTTGTCCTGCTGGGGCTGGACCTTGGCCAGTTTGACGCGGACCGGAGCATGGACGAGCTGAGCGCTCTGTGCGAGGCCAACGGCATGGAAGCGGTGGCTCAGATCGTGCAGCGGCGCGCCGCCCCCGAGGCGGGCACCCTGCTGGGCGAGGGCAAACTGGAGGAGGCCAAGCTCTACTGCCAGAACCTGGGGGCCGAGGCGGCCATCTTTGACGGCGAGCTGACCGGCAGCCAGATCCGCAACCTGTCCGAGCGGCTGGACGTGGAGGTGCTGGACCGCACCATGCTGATTCTGGAGATCTTCCGCAGCCGGGCGGTAACCAACGAAGGTAAGGTGCAGACCGAGCTGGCCATGCTGCGCTACCGGCTGCCCCGTCTACAGGGTCTGGGCGAGAGCCTGTCCCGTCAGGGCGGCGGCGGTGGCGGCGGCGGCGGTGCACGGCGCGGCGCAGGCGAAAGCAAGCTGGAATACGACCGGCGGCATATCCATCGGCGCATCGAGGCGCTGGAGCAGAAGCTCACCGAGCTGGAAAAGCGCCGCGGCGAGAACCGCCGTGCCCGCCAGAAGGCCGGTACCCCGGTGATCAGCCTGGTGGGCTACACCAACGTGGGCAAGTCCAGCCTTTTGAACGCCCTGTGCGGGGCTGAGGTGATGGAGGCAGACATGCTGTTCGCCACCCTGGACCCCACCGCCCGCAAGCTGACCCTGCCCAGCGGTCTGAACGTGATCGCAGTGGACACCGTAGGCTTTGTGAGCCGCCTGCCCCACAAGCTGGTGGAGGCCTTCAAGAGCACTCTGGAGGAAGCCGCCTATTCCGATGTGATCGTGAAGGTGGCGGACGCTGCTGATGAGGAGCGGGAGGATCAGTTGACCGTCACCGATCAGGTGCTGGCAGAGCTGGGCTGCGAGGGCATCCCGCAGCTGACCGTGTACAACAAGTGCGACAAGGCCGGTGCCACTCCCTTTGATCCGGCGGTGATCCTGACCAGCGCCAAGACCGGCCAGGGTCTGGACGACCTGCTGGCCGCGCTGGACGCCGCTCTCTCGGACCGGGTGCGGGCGGTGAAGCTGGTGCTCCCCTACGACAAGCTGGGCCTGGCCGAAGCCATGCGCAGCCGGGGCAGCGTTTCGGTGGAGGACTACCGGGAAAACGGAGTCTACTTCGAAGGCTTTGTGAAGAGCAGCGACCTGCACATTTACCTGCCGTACCTGCTGGAAAACTGAACAAAAAGCAGAAAGGCCCGCCGGAAAACCGGCGGGCCTTTCTGCATAGAGGGGTGGGAAAGTATAATAAGTGAGAAGTTATCAAATTCAGGAGTGCGTGTCTTGCACTGTCTTTAGTATACCCATTTTTCTTAATATGTCAAATTGAAATGCCGGTTTTTTCTTTCCGGATTCCCTTTACTTTTGCGTTTTTGCTTTATATAATTAA
The DNA here is from genome assembly GCF_017889395.1 of Allofournierella sp. Lineage (NCBI taxonomy): Bacteria > Bacillati > Bacillota > Clostridia > Eubacteriales > Oscillospiraceae > Allofournierella > Allofournierella sp. Next base: position 21,150 of record NZ_JAGHKE010000032.1, read on the forward strand.
GTGAAGCCACCAAATTGTTTTCATCTTTTTTGATTGTATAATTTCTCTATATTTTTTCTTAACTTTGTCAATTTTTTATGTCACTTTGATGTTTCCCGGAAAGGAGCTGTTTTTTTGGACGATTTAGACAAAAAGATCCTGATGCTTTTGGAGCAAAATGCCCGTATGCCTGTGAAGGACATTGCCCGCCAGGTGGCCCTCACCAGCCCGGCAGTGTCCAGCCGCATCCGGCGGCTGGAGGAGCAGGGTGTGATCGCCGGATACACCGCCCTGCTGCGGGACCCCCAGCGCCAGACCAGCGTGGACGCGCTGATCAGCGTATCCATCGCACCGGCAGACCGGGACGAATTCCTCACCCTGGCCCGGGCGGATGCTCAGGTGCGCCAGTGCTTCCATGTGACCGGCAGCCACAGCTTTATCGTGAAGGTAAGCTGCGAGGGCATGCCGCAGCTGGAGCAGCTGATCACCCGGTTCCAGCGTATGGGACCCACCAGCACCCAGATCATTCTTTCCACCCCGGTGGAGCGGGGGTCTTTTTTCAGCTCGGCGCAATAATCCGGGGCGCTGTTTCGTATTCCAGTCACAGGGGCAAACTTACGGCTGTTTTGGGCATACTTGCAGCAAAGGGCCGTTTTCTCCCGCCGCCGGCGGGGCTGCCCATTGACAAAGGAGTGTTTTTATGAAACGTTTATTTTCGATTCTTCTGGCCGGTGTTCTGGCCGCCGGTCTGGTGGGCTGCGCCTCCTCCGGCGCGGATTCCGCCGTCAGCCATACCCCCGCAGACTACACCGCCGCCCTGGCGGACAGCCGCACCGAGGAGGATAACAGCAACTACACCATCTTCACCCTGGAGGGTGACAGCTACACCGCCAGCAAGGGCTATGCCGAACATCTGGACTCGGAGGCCATTGCCAGCCAGGGCCAGATGAGTCTGGATGTGCTGGGCCTTGCCGCCGAGGATGTGGAAAGCGCCGCCTACAGCGTGTCGCTGATGAATGTGAAGGCCTACGGCGTGGCCATCGTAAAGCCCGCTGAGGGCAAGACTGACGCGGTGAAGGAGGCCCTCTCCGGCTTCATCGAATCCCAGAAATCCGCCCAGGAGAACTACCTGGCGGACCAGTACGCCATTGCCAAGGCCGCCAAACTGGAGACCCTGAAAAGCGGCGAGGTGGTTCTGGTGATGTGTGAAAATCAGGATCAGGTGTTCCAGAGCATCGAGACCGCGCTGAAATAATCCAGTAAAAAATGCTCCGGTCCGCGTTCCCCCTTTCGGGGGCGCGGGCCGGAGCATTTTGTTTGCCGCTCAGCCGCTGTTTTTCTGGATGTAGATGCGCAGCGCCTGGATCATCAGCAGCAACACCTTGATGCTCAGCACCAGCACGGCCACGCCCAGCACCACCAGCGCC
>NZ_JAGHKE010000033.1:0-24620 GCF_017889395.1 Allofournierella sp.
GGCTTGCTCCGCCCCTTTTCGCATTTTCTGCATCCAAAATCCTGGGGCACGGGCTGCGGGCGCGTCAATGGTGCGCCCGCCCTGCTTCGCAGACCGCCCTGGCCGGTCGAAGAACCCACTGGGTTTTTTGCGGCTTGCGCCACCCCGGCACCCTTGGTGGTTGTCAAGGGGCTTTGACGCTGCAATCCCGCAAAAGCGGCCCTTTTCCGGCGTTGTTTTCTTATGTCACCCCGGCTTTGGGGCATGTATCTGTTAGTTTGCACAAATGATGCACCAATATCCCATGATAATGCCTAAGGACAGGCGCCTGCGTAATAATCTTTGTACTTTTGTGTTAATTTCTTGACAAGCCCTTGTAGTTTTCAGATTTTTGGTATACAATAAAGACACCTAAGTAATTTATTTACCTTAAGGAGGATATTACAATGGCTGTTAAAGTTGCAATTAATGGTTTTGGCCGCATTGGCCGTCTGGCTTTCCGTCAGATGTTCGGCGCTGAGGGTTACGAGATCGTTGCCATCAACGACCTGACCAGCCCCGAGATGCTGGCTCACCTGCTGAAGTACGACACCGCTCAGGGTCGTTACGACGGTCACACCGTTGAGGCTGGCGAGGGTTCCATCACCGTTGACGGCAAGAAGATCACCATCTACGCTAACCCCAACCCCGCTGAGCTGCCCTGGGGTGAGCTGGGTGTAGACGTTGTTCTGGAGTGCACCGGCTTCTTCACCAGCAAGGCCAAGGCTCAGGCTCACATCGACGCCGGCGCCAAGAAGGTTGTTATCTCTGCTCCCGCTGACAAGGAGACCAAGACCGTTGTGTTCAGCGTGAACGAGGGCACCCTGACCAAGGAAGACACCATCATCAGCGCTGCTTCCTGCACCACCAACTGCCTGGCTCCCATGGCTAAGGCTCTGAACGACACCTACGCTATCCAGAGCGGCATCATGACCACCGTGCATGCTTACACCGGTGACCAGATGATCCTGGACGGCCCCCATCGTAAGGGCGACCTGCGTCGTGCTCGTGCTGGCCCGAGAGCTTCGGCTACAACGAGGACGCTATCGTTTCTTCCGACATCATCGGCATCCGTTACGGCAGCCTGTTTGATGCCACCCAGACCATGGTTACCAAGATCGACGACGACACCTATCAGGTTCAGGTTGTGTCCTGGTACGACAACGAGAACAGCTACACCAGCCAGATGGTTCGCACCATCAAGTACTTCGCTGAGCTGTAATTCTCCTCTGCTTAGGGTATGACAAAGGCCCCCGCGTGGTTCCTCCACGCGGGGGCCTTTTTTGTGCCTGTTGCGGCGGCGCTTGCCTTTTTGGCTTTTAAATGCTAAACTGGTAACACGTAAAAGGAGTTGACATACAATGCAGCAGGGAATGCGCCGCAGGGCGCTGGCCGCGGCCTTTCCCCACACGGTGCCCATTCTGGCGGGCTTTTTGTTCTTGGGCATGGCCTACGGCATATACATGAATGTATCCGGTTTTTCCTTCTGGTACCCCATGCTCATGGGGCTTACCATTTTCGGCGGCTCGCTGGAGTTTGTGGCAGTGTCCATGCTGCTGGCGCCCTTTGCGCCCCTGCAGACCTTTCTGGTGGCGCTGATGCTCCAGGCCCGCCACCTGTTCTACGGCATTGCCATGCTGGAAAAATACCGGGGTCTGGGCCTCAAACGGTATTATCTGATCTTCGGCATGTGCGACGAGAGCTTTTCCATCAACTGCAGCGCCGAAATTCCCGAAGGGGTGGAGCGGGGCTGGTTTTATTTCTGGGTCACTTTGCTCAACCACAGCTACTGGGTGGCGGGGGCAGCTCTGGGCGGTCTTGCGGGGTCGCTGCTTTCCTTCGATACCACCGGCCTGGACTTTGTGATGACCGCCATGTTCGTGGTGATCTTTCTGGAGCAGTGGGGCAAGGAGAAGACCCATCTGCCCTCGCTCATCGGCCTGGGAGCCAGCGCGGCGTGTCTGGCGCTGTTCGGGGCGGATTCCTTCCTGCTGCCCGCCATGGGCTGCATTCTGGCCCTGCTCACGGTCTTCAAAGCACCCATCGACCGGATGCAGGCGGAAGGAGGGGATGTGCAATGACCCTGACCCAACAGATCATCACCATCGGCCTGTGCGTACTGGGCACCATGCTCACCCGGTTTTTGCCCTTCTGGGTGTTCCGGGGCGGTCAGGTTCCGGCCTACGTGCGGTATCTGGGCCGGGCGCTGCCGGGGGCCATCTTCGGTATGCTGGTGGTCTACTGCCTGAAGGGGGTGCAGTGGACCACCGGGACCCACGGCCTGCCGGAACTGATCGCAATTCTGGTCACCATCGGCCTGCACCGGTGGAAACGGCAGATGCTGCTCTCCATTGCCGGGGGTACGGTTTGCTATATGCTGCTGGTACAATGGGTGTTTTGAGCGGGATTTTGCCCTGCTGACGGGGAAAAGTGTTCGCGATTGGCAAACAAAATGACTTTTTTTAAAATTTTTCTGATTTTTCAAAAATTTTTGGAAAGAGTTGAAATAAAACTCGGTCCTCAATCGTCTTACAAGTACAAGCGGACATTCAAACCGACCGGCACGGGGCCCTCAGAGCCAGCGGCCCGGCGGATGAAACAAAATTGAAATTGAGGAGGGAATTCCATGAAGTGGATGCTGATCGTATCGGGCCTGTTGGCTGCATGTGCTGCGTTCGCACTGCTGCGTGCATGGGCCGGCAAGGGGAAGTCGAATAAGGGTGAAGTGAGCCTGATGGCCACTGTGAAGCGGATTCTGACCAACGGCGAGGGTCAGTACAAGGGCGTATTCGTCGCCCGCGGCCAGGAAGTGGAGTTCGCCATTCCTGCCCACATCGCCCGTCAGCTGCAACCCGGTGAGCGGGGCGTGCTCACCTACCGAGGCGGCGAGTTCGTGTACTTTGTACCCCGCCAGCAGCTGTTTGAAGCCGAGGGCGAAGGCCAGCTGCGCGCTGTTTCTTAAATCATGCAAAACGTTGCACCAGGGCTTAGCAAGCGGCCCGGGGGCGGCTTTTGAACCCGCCTTATTATGAGACGGAATTTCCGGGAGTGTTTTCTAATGGAGAACACTCCCGGTTTTTTCTTTGTTTTGCCGGTGTGATGTGATACAATAAGGAAAAAACTGCGTCCAAAAGCCGGTGCGGCGGGTTTGCTCCTGCCCCGGCAACGGGCAGATACGGCAGGGGAGAATGGGAATGCAGAAACAGCTCACCCGCATTTTTTCGGCGGGGTTTGCCCTGGTCTGGGGCTGGGTCTTTTTGAATAGCGTGCTGCGCTGGCAGCACAACGGGCTGGCCGCGCTGGCGGCGGGCGCGGTGCTGGGGGTGGTGCTGTTCGCCCTGGCCCGCTTTGCGTTGCCGCTGCTGGACCAGCTGCCCCGCCGCCGGTTCCGGCTGCTGCTGGGGGCGGTGCTGGCGGTCTACGGCCTTGCGCTGGGCTGGCTGGGCTTTCTGCTGGCCGAGGTGCCCATCATGGACATGAGCACCGTGCTGCAAAGCCTGCCGGATTTTCTGGACGACGGCGTGCCTCAGGTGTGGGGTGCTTATTATGTGATCTGCAACAACAATCTGGGTCTGGCACTGCTGCTCACCGGCTGGTATAAGCTGGTGGGGCTGTTCGGCATCACGCCGGACACCGAGGCAGGCATCTACGCGGGCATTGTGCTGAACGTGCTGGCCATCTGGCTGGCGGTGCTGCTGGTCTGTCTGCTGGCCCGGCGTATCCTGCATCACAACAGCGGCGTGGCTTTGGCCTTTGTGCTGTGCGCGGGCTTTCTGCCCTTTGTGCTCTGGTCTCCCTGCTTTTATTCCGATACCCTGTCCCTGCCCTTTGGGCTGCTGGTGCTGCTGTGCTGGAACTACTACCGCAGCGAAAAACGCCGCCCGGTGCGCATTGCCCTGCTGGTGGCCATGGGAGCCGCGGCCTTTGTGGGCTACGCGGTGAAGGGCAGCGTGGCGGTGATGGTGGTAGCGCTGGTGATCCAGCTCTTTCTGGAGAAAAAGCTCCGCCAGGCGCTGGCCGGGGCGCTGGTGCTGGTGCTGGTGTTCGTGGGGCTGAACGCGGGCTACAAGGCCTGGCAGCACAGCGGCCTTTTGGACTTCTCGGTGGAGGGTGCCGAGGGCTTCCCCATTGAGCTGTGGTTTGCCTACGGCAGCACCGGCGACGGCGATTACAACGACCCGGTCTGTCAGGCCGCCAAGGATCTGCCCACTATGGCTGACCGGCGGCAGTCACCTGGGGCGACGGCATGTATGACGCCCAGGAGTTCCTGGCCACCCCGCTCAAAGCCAACTGGACCCACCGGTTCATTCTGGAGGACCAGCCCGGCTATATGCCCATGGTTTACTACTGCCAGGCCTATCAGTTCCTGCTCATGGGCCTGGTGCTGGCAGGCGCGTTGGGCGCGGTACGGCGGGCGCGCCCCGGCACCTTGACCCTGGCACGGGTGAGTGTGTTCGGGCTGATGCTCTTTTTGAGCTTCTGGGAAACCAAGGCACGGTACTCCTTCAACTTCACCCCGCTGCTGATTTTGCTGGCCACGGCCACCCTGTGGCGGCTGGCCCGGCAGCGGCGCATCGGCCGGAAAGACTAAACTGTATAACAAAAGCCGTGAGGAACATTGCCCCTCACGGCTTTTGTTGTGTGTATGCTCAGTTTGCTTTTGCGCGACGGGTCAGAAACAAGAGGGCAGCGCCCAGACCGCAGGCCTCCGCCAGTACATAAGCCAGCCAGACACCGGTCATGCTGAGCAGTGCCGCCAGCACCAGTGCCAGCGGGATCAGGGCAATCAGCCCCCGGATCATGGCAACCCCGAAGCCCTGCCCCGGCCGGTCCACCGCGCTGAAATAGGCGGCCAGCACCAGATTGGGCCCGGCAAAGAAGAAGCCCACAAAATAGATGCGCATGCCGGTGCGGGCGATGTCCGCCAGCTGGGGGTCGGCGTCCCGGTTGAAGGCGGCGATCAGCGGGTTCGGCCACAGGTTCACCGCCAGGTAACAGATCGCCGCCAGCACCAGCACCAGACCAACCGCCAGCCGTAACAGCTGACGCAGCTCGGCGGTGTTGCCCGTACCGTAGGCGTGGCTGGTCAGGGGCTGGATGCCCTGGGCCACGCCGGTGAAGATGGCCAGCCCCACCAGCGCCAGATTGGCAATGATGCCGTAGGCCGCCACGCCCACGTTGCCGGTGAAGTGCAGAATCAGCAGGTTGAACACCAGCAGCACCACGCCGGAGGACAGCTCACACACAAAGGAGGAGGCGCCCAGACTCAGCGCCCGTGCAGCGGGCCGCAGCGCCGCGCCCCGCACCGAAAAGCGCAGCCGGCTGACAGGGCGGGCGAAGTGGGTGGACAGTACGCACAGGCTCAGGATGGGGGCAATGCAGGTGGCGATGGCCGCGCCGAACATGCCTAGCCCCAGCGGATACATGAACACCCAGTCCAGCACCACGTTGGAAAGGCTGCTGGTGAGCATGCCCGCCATGGCCAGCCGGGGCGCGCCGTCATTGCGCACAAAGGCCTGCAGGGTGCTGTTCAATAAAAAGAAGGGGGCAAAGCAGAGAATGGTGCGCAGGTAGACGCTGCACAGCGGCAGGGTCACCGCGTCCGCCCCCAGCAGAGCGGCCAGAGGCCGGGCGGCCAGCGCGCCCAGAGCCAGCAGGGCGCAGCCGACTCCCGCGGCCAGCAGTGCCATGCCGCTGAACAGCCGGTTGGCGGCATCGTTTTCTCCCTGAGCCCGCAGAATGGCATAGCGGGTACCGCCGCCCACGCCGGTCATCAGACCCGCCGCGTTGATCAGGTTGAACACCGGGATGGCGATGTTCAGCGCGGCCAGGCCGTCCGCTCCGATGGCGTTGGCAATGAAAAAGGTGTCCGCCAGAATGTAGCAGGAAAGGCCGATCATTCCCAGCACGTTGGCGCTCACATAACGGCAGAATTTGGGCAATACGTTCACAGGCTTCTACTTCCTCCCTCACAGCAAAAAAGGTGCCTGCCCCCCTCCCTGCTTGCGACCTACCGGGAGAGGTTCAGGCACCTGACGGGCGACCCGGTGGCCGCCCGCCATGTTTTTGTATTGAGGCAACACCGCATAATTCACGCCTCACGGCTCAGGCGGCGTATCACGCCAAAATTTTCCGGCGCGCTCCACCACCTGGAATTGTGCGGTATCGCCTTGAATTCCGCTACTCAGTATAGCAAAGCCCGTGCCAAAAGGCAAGACCTCACAGTTCATAAATGGCGGAATACTTCTCCACCAGATAATCGGTGTAGAACTTGGGGTCGAATTCGCCGCCGCAGGCGTTCTTCAGCAGCTGGGCGGGGGTCTTCTCCTTGCCGTACTGCCAGATGCGCTCCTCCAGCCAGCCGGTGATGGGGGCCCAGTTGCCCGCCTCCAGCAGAGCGTCCACATCCAGATCCTTGCGCATGGAGGCCATCATCTGGGCGCCGTAGGCAGTGCCCAGCGCGTAGCTGGGGAAGTAGCCCAGATCGCCGCCGGCCCAGTGGATGTCCTGCAGCACACCGTGGGCATCGTCCGGCACATCCACGCCCAGCAGCTCCTTCATCTGGGCGTTCCAGGCGGCAGGCAGGTCCTTTACCTCCAGCGAGCCGTCCATCAGGCGCTTTTCCAGCTCATAGCGCACCATCACGTGCAGGCAGTAGGTCACCTCGTCCGCCTCGGTGCGGATCAGGCTGGGCTGGCACTGGTTCACCGCCTTGTAGAAGGCCTCGGGGGTCACGCCCGCCAGCTGGGTGGGGAACAGCTCGGTGAGGGTGGGCCACAGGCTCTTGATGAAGCCCAGGCTGCGGCCCAGGTAGTTCTCGCACAGGCGGCTCTGGCTCTCGTGCAGGCCCATGGATGCGCCGCCGGACAGGCAGGTGTACTGCAGCCGGTCGGCCATGTGCAGCTCATACAGCGCGTGGCCGCCCTCGTGGATCACCGAGTACAGGTTGCTGGCCATGTCGTCCTCGTGGTAGTGGGTGGTGATGCGCACGTCGCCCTTGTAGAACTCGGTGGTGAAGGGGTGCTCGCTCTCGCTCAGCACGCAGTGGCCCTCGTCAATGCCCATCAGCTTCATCACAGCGGCCGAGAGCATCTTCTGGGCCTCGATGGGCCAGGTGCCCTCCAGGAAATCGCAGGGGATCTTCGCGCCCCGCTGGCCGATCTCCTTCACCAGCGGCTGGATCACTGCCTTCAGCTGGTCGAAGAAGGCGTCGCACTGTGCCATGGACAGGCCCTTCTCGTACTGGTCCAGCCACACGTCGTAGGGGGCCTTATTGGCATCGAAGTAGGCGGCGGTGCGGCGGCGGTAGGCCACGATCTGCTCCAGATAGGGGGCGAACAGCGAGAAGTCGCTGGCGGCCTTGGCCTTCTCCCAGGCGTTCACCGCGGCGGTGGTCAGCTTCACGAAGGCGGCGTATTCCTGGGCGGGAATCTTGCTGGTCTCATTGTACATCCGCTGCAGCTCGGCCACCTCGGCGGCCTCCTGCTCGGTGCGCTCCTCATTGCGGGCCTTTTCCAGCAGAGCGGGCAGGGCAGGATCGGCGATCAGGCTGTATTTGATGCTGCTCAGCACCTCCAGTGCCTCGCCGCGGCCGGAATAGCTCTCGCTGGGGGCCACGGTCTGGGCGTCGAAGTCGATCACATTCAGCGCGAACTGAAAGGCGTACAGCTTCTTTTGCAGGTCCCGCAGGGCCTGCATGGTTTCGGTCATCATAAAAATGGTCACTCCTTTGTGGGCAAAATCGCCCGCGCCCGGCCCGGCGGCTTGCCGGGTGCGGCGCAGGGGCTTTTTCTGCTATTATACCGGCTGACGGCAAAAAATACAAACCTTTCTCAAAAAGCCGAAGAAAAGCCGGATGCTCCCGGTTGATTTTCGCCGCTGGATGCACTACACTGAAAAGCAGAGGAGCAATGAATGCCGAAGGGGGAATCGAAGGATGGAGCAGCCGCTGGTCAGTGTGATCGTGCCGGTCTACAACGCGAAGCTACACATCGCCCGCTGTGTGGAGAGCATCCGCAAGCAGAGCTACCAGAACCTGGAGATCATTCTGGTGAACGACGGCAGCAGCGATGTGAGCCTGCAGGTGGTGGATATGTACGCCCGGGTGGACAAACGCATCCTGCTCATCGATAAGGCCAACAGCGGGGTATCGGCCACCCGAAATCTGGCCATTTCCATGGCCACCGGCAAATACCTGCAATTTGCCGACAGTGACGACTACCTTGCCCCGGATGCCACCCGCCTGCTGGTGGAAAAGGCGGAGCAGCATACCGCCGATCTGGTGATCGCGCCCTACTACCGGGTGGAGAACCACAAGCCCCTCTTCGCCAAAACCGAGGAGGACAGCTACCAGACCATCGAGCAGTACGGCTTTCTGGACGCGGGCTTTTACGACAAGACCGCCTTTGCCAAGGGCCTGATGAAGGAGCCCGCCAGCTTTTACTACGGCGTGATGTGGAACAAGCTCTACCGGCGGGATATTGTACATAACCACAACATCCAGTGCAACGTGGAGCTGGGCTGGAGCGAGGATCTGCTGTTCAACCTGGAGTACATCCGCTACGCCTCCCGTTTCTATGCGCTGGAGCAGCCGGTGTATTACTATGTGCAGAACCCCCAGAGCATCACCGCCACCCAGCTGGGGCTGCGCAACACCATGAAGATGCTCTCCACCAAGGCCAGCCTGTTTGCCTATTACAAAAAGCTCTATGAGGAGCTGGGCCTTTACGAGGAGAACAAGCTGCAGATCTACAAATATCTGGTGGCAGTGGCCGAAGCCTGAACCAAAAAAACAAACAAAAGCGAGCCTGCCCGGGAATGCTCCCGTGGCAGGCTCGCTTTATTACAAGGAAATACCGCCTGAGCCGTTCGGCGTGAATTATGCGGTGTTGCCTCAGTTGTTGTAGCCCAGAACATGGATCAGCCGCACATCCGCGTAGGCGTAGGCGCTCATGGGCCAGTCGATCCGGTCGGTGGTGTTGGAGGCGATGAGAAATTCCACCGGCTGGCCATTGGCGTCGTTGATCACCTCGGTCACCAGCACCGAGTGCTTCCACTCGCCGTCTGCCCCGTATTGCAGCACGTCGCCGGGCTGTGCGGTGTACAGGTTGCCGTCCGCCTCGGCCACCAGACCGTAGCCGCTGTTCTCGTTCACGTAGGTGTAAAATTCATCCACACCGCTCCAGCTGGAGGAGCGGCCCCGGGCCTCGGAGTAGGAGTTGGGCACGTCGCTGTACCATTTCCACTGCTGAGTGTCGTAGCCGTAGATGTCCATGGGGATGCCGCCGGCGTACAGGCATTGGGAGGTGAAGTTGTTGCAGTTGCCGCCGTAGTCGTCGTAGATGCCCCATTTGGGATTGCGGGTCATGGCGGTCAGCCCCACCCACTGGCGGGCGTAGGCCACCGCCGCCTGCCGGTCATAATCCATGTCGCAGGTTTGAAGACTGCTCTGGCCGGATGGGTCCGCCAGATATTGCTGGCGCTGGCTGGCCAGCTTGTCCACATCCGCCTTGGCGGCGCTCATCAGCTGGCTCAGCGTGCTCTGAATGGCGCTCTCGCCGCCGGAGGACTGGCGGCTGTACACATCCCGCACCAGATTGAAACCGTCCTCGGTCTTTTCGTGGGCCAGGATCTTGCCGTCGGCGGAGAAAGTGAAGGTGTTCTCGATGCCGCAGCTGGAGCTGGTGCGGCCGTTCAGAAAGCTAAACTGGATCTGATCGTCCTCCTGCAGGCTTACGGTGATGGTTTCGCCCTCCCAGCTGGTTTCCTCCACCGTCAGGCCGATGGTGAAGCCGGTCATGGTCAGGTCCACCGGCTGCATGGCCCGCACCCGGCTGATAAAGTCCACACTGGCCTCATCCAGCAGGCAGGCCTCCTGCGCAGCGGCACCCGGGCCGTAAAGATCGTCCAGCTCCGGGGCCTCCAGCCGGGCCGCGGCATCGTAGCAGCGCACGAACCATTCGGTCAGGGTGTCCTGCACTTCCCGGGGCAGCTCATCGCCCCCGGAGCGGAACACGCATTCGCCTACCGACGGCGCGGGTGCAGGCTCTGCCTGGCTGGCCGGGGTGGAAGCATCCGCCCCGGCGGGAACCGTCTGCCCGACGGACCAGACCCAGGTGAAGCCCAGAATCAGGCAGCTGACCAGAGCGGCCAGCGCCCAGGGCCGCAGGGAGGAGCGGCGTCTGCGGCGGACCGGCCGGGGCGGATTGGCCCGCTGCTGCACCGGGCGCGGAGTGGGCTGCCGGGTCACAGGGCGGCGCACCTGCCGCTTTTGGACCTGGGGCGCATAGCGGGTTTCCAGCGAGGAACGGCGGGGCGCGGTGCGCTTTGCGGGGGCGCGGCGAACCGGTTGGGCCGATTGGACCATCTGGCGCGGCGTGCGCTGGCGGCCTGCCCCGGAATGGTATTTCCAGCTTTCGGGGGAATTGGCCATCGTCTCGTTCCTCCTTTGGCAATATTTTTCTATTAGACGTATTATACCGCGCCGATGTAACGAAACTGTATCGAAGGAGCGTGCAAAGTTGTAAATTTTGGCGGCGGGATGCAAAAAATCCCCCGGCTTTCACCGGGGGATAAGTGTGTGATCAGGCCAGGGGCTTGGTCTTTTCGGCCAGCCATGCGGCTTCCGATTCGGTCAGCAGGGGAGCAAGATCCCGATAGGTCTCGGCATGGAAGGCGTTCAGCCAGGCCTTCTCGTCCGCGTCCAGCAACTCGGGGCGCACCGGGGTCAGGTCGATGGGGCAGCGGGTCATGGACTCGAAGCCCAGGAACTGGCCGTACTGGTTCTTCACACGCTCCACACACAGCAGCTCGTTCTCGATGCGGATGCCCACCTCGCCCTCTTCGTAGATGCCGGGCTCGTCGGTGACGGTCATGCCGGGCACGAAGGGCACATGGTTGGTCACGCGCAGGCTCTGGGGGCCCTCGTGTACGCCGCCGATGAAGCCCACGCCGTGGCCGGTGCCGCAGCGGTAGTCAATGCCATGCTGCCACACCGCGGCACGGGCCATTACATCCAGATTGCCGCCGGTGCAGCCGGACAGGAACTGGAGCTTGGCGATGTCGATATGGCTCTTGAGCACGTAGGTGTAGTAGGTGCGCTCGTTGTCGGTCAGCTCACCCAGCGCGTAGGTGCGGGTGATGTCGGTGGTGCCGTCGGTGTACTGTCCGCCGCTGTCCACCAGCAGGAAACCCCGCTTCTCCAGCTTGGTGCAGTTGTCCGGGGTGGCGTGGTAGTGCATCATGGCGGCGTTTGCGCCGTAGGCGGCAATGGTGTCGAAGCTGGGGCCCAGGTTGCCGGGCTGCTCAGCGCGCAGCTCCAGCAGCTTGCGGTCCACATCCACCTCGGTAACGGTCTCGCCCGCGGCCAGCTGCTGCTCCAGCCAGATCTGGAAACGCACCATGGCCACGCCGTCCTTCACGTGGCAGTTCATCAGGTTCTTGATCTCGGCGGCGTTCTTCACACCCTTCATGGCCTGGATGAGGTCCTCGCCCATCTTCACCGTGAAGTTGGGGTTCTGGCACACGGCACTGTAGATGGCCCAGTTGGTGGAGCCGTCCATCAGGATCACCCGGTCGTGATGGTAGCCGGTCAGGGTGCCCAGCAGCCGGTCGTAATCCTCCACGCCCACGCCCTGGGCCCGCAGTGCGGCGGTGGCCTCCTCGGGCAGGCGGCTCTGGTCGATGAACAGGGTGGCGCTGGTGGCGGTCACGAAGCAGTAGGCCAGTGCAAAGGGAGTGCAGTCCAGATCAGCGGCCCGCAGATTCAAAAGCCAGGCCACGCTGTCCAGCCGGGAAACCACCATGGCGGAGGCACCGGCATCGGCCAGTTTACTGCGAAGGCGACTCAGCTTTTCCTCCACGGAAGCGCCCGCGGTTTCAGCGTCCACCAGCCAGGCGGGGGTGGAGGGAACCGGGGGCCGGTCCTCCCAGATGGGGCTGACCAGATCAACGGACAGCACCTTCGCGCCCTTCTTCGTCAGGGCTTTTTCCAGCTCCTGTACGGTGGCGGTGGGGGTGACCATGCCGTCCAGAGCCAGCACCTGGCCCTCGCCCAGGGCATCAGCCAGATATTCGGTCACGGTGGGGGTACCCTCTACGGCGATTTTCTGCAGCTGGATCTCGCTGCCGGCCAGCTGGCGCTCGGCCTGGATGAAGTAGCGGCCGTCGGCCCAGAGGGCGCTGGCGGTATCGGTCACCACAAGGGTGCCCATACTGCCGGTGAAGCCGGAGAAGTAGGCCCGGGCCTTCCAGTGGTCGGGCAGATATTCGCTGGAATGGGGATCCGACGAGGGGATCAGGCAGGCATTCGCCCCGGCGGCCTGCATGGCCGCCCGCAGCTGGGCGATCTTTTCGTTGGTGGTTTTCATGGGATCTGTTTTACCTCTTTTCTCACAGCGGAAGCATTCCGCGCCCGCCGTGCAAAATCGTGTTGAATTTATAGTAACACGGTAAAGCAGGTTTTAAAAGAGAGCGAGGCGCAAAAACGCAAAATTTCGCAAAAAGAACACCGGAGAAAACCGCGCAATGACCTTGACAAAGATAGTATAATAAGAAACAGAACGACTGTTTTCAGCAGGCGGCCCGGGGGAGGGAACATGCTCCGGCAGGGCGGCTCTGCGCAAGATAAAAGGAGACAATATACCATGACCAAGATCGATATTTTTTCCGGTTTTCTGGGCGCCGGCAAGACCACGCTCATCAAGAAGCTGATCGCCGAGGCCTACGCGGGCCAGAAGCTGGTGCTCATCGAGAATGAATTCGGCGAGATCGGCATCGACGGCGGCTTTCTGAAGGAGGCCGGCATCGAGATCACCGAGATGAACTCCGGCTGCATCTGCTGCAGCCTGGTGGGCGACTTCCGCGAAGCTCTGAAGAAGGTCATCGACCAGTACCAGCCGGACCGCATCCTGATCGAGCCCTCCGGCGTGGGCAAGCTGAGCGATGTGACCAAGGCTGTGCAGGGCATCGCCGCCGAGCGGGACGTGCAGCTGAACAGCTTTGTGACCGTGGCCGACGTGAACAAGGTCCGGCTGTACATGAAGAACTTCGGCGAGTTTTACAACGACCAGATCGGCCATGCCAACGCCATCATCCTGAGCCGTACCTGCGCCGCCAGCGAGGACAAGATCGCCCGCGCCGTGGCCATGATCCGGGAGAAGAACCCCGAGGCTACCATCGTCACCACCGACTGGAACCAGCTGAAAGGCGAGCAGATCGTGGCGGCCATGGAGTCCAAGCGGGACTTCGTGAAGGAGCTGCTGGAGGAGACTCAGGTCTGCCCCGAGTGCGGCCATCACCACGAGCACGGCGAGGAGTGCGGCCGCGAGCATGAGCATCACCATCATCACGACCACGATGAGGAGTGCTGCTGCGGTCACGACCATGAGCACGAGCACGAGCATCATCATCACGATCACGACGAGGAGTGCTGCTGCGGTCACGACCACGACCATGAGCACGAGCATCATCATCACGATCACGATGAGGAGTGCGGCTGCGGTCACGACCATGACCATGAGCACGAGCACCATCATCACGATCACGACGGCGAATGCAGCTGCGGCTGCGGCCATGACCACGACCATCACCACCACCATCACGCCGACGAGGTGTTCACCAGCTGGGGCCGTGAGACTGCCCGGGTGTTCACCGAGGAGGAGATCCGCACCGCTCTGGAAGAGCTGGACAGCGGCAAGTACGGCGTGGTGCTGCGCGCCAAGGGCATCCTGCCCGGCACCAACGGATGGATCTACTTTGACCATGTGCCCGGCGAGGCCGATGTGCGCGGCGGCGCTGCGGATGTGACCGGCCGCCTGTGCGTGATCGGCTCCAAGCTGGACGAGGCTGCCCTGGAGCAGCTGTTCCATCTGGCCTGAGCCGCAGGGAGGGAGAGGTAACGTGAAAGAGATTCCGGTATATCTGTTCTTGGGCTTTCTGGAAAGCGGCAAGACCCGCTTTGTGCAGGAGACCATGGAGGACCCCAAGTTCGACTCCGGCGACAAGACCCTGCTGCTGGTCTGCGAGGAGGGCGAAGAGGAGTATGACGCCGACAAGTTCGCCTTCGGCGGCGTGAGCGTGGAGCTGATCGAGGACAAGGAGCAGCTGAACCCCACCCATCTGGCCGAGCTGGTGAAAAAGACCGGCGCGGGCCGTGTGGTGATTGAGTACAACGGCATGTGGATGGTGCAGGAGCTGTACGAGGCCATGCCGGAGAACTGGGTGATCTACCAGACCATCGGCACCGCCGACGCGAACACCTTCCGCATGTACTTCGACAACATGCGTCAGCTGTTCCTGGATAAATTCGCCCAGTGCGAGCTGCTGGTGGTGAACCGGGCCGACGGCCTGACCGAGGAGGACCAGGAGTTCGTGCACAAGGCGGTGCGCCAGGCCAGCCGCCGGTGCGACATCGCCTACGAATACGCCGACGGCAGCGTGGCCTACGACCAGCTGCCGGACGAGCTGCCCTTCGACATCAACGCGGATGTGATCGAGATCGGCGACGAGGACTTCGGCATCTGGTATCTGGATGCCAGCGAGGACCCGGAGAAGTACGCGGGCAAGACCGTGCGCTTCACCGCCCAGGTCTGCCAGACGCCCCGGGTGGGCCAGAATCAGTTTGTGCCCGGCCGCTTCGCCATGACCTGCTGCGTGCAGGATATCCAGTTTGTGGGCTTCCCCTGCAAGTACGACGATGCCAAGAAGCTGGCCCAGCGCAGCTGGATCAAGATCACCGCCAAGGTGCGGGTGCAGTTCCACCCCCTGTTTGGCGGCAAGGGCCCGGTGCTCACCGCCCTGTCGGTGGAGGCCGCCCAGCCCCTGAAGGACGACGTGGTCACCTTCAGCTGACCGGCCGAAGAAAAACAAAACGAACAGGGTCCGTTCCCGGGTTTGCGCCGGGGCGGGCCCTGTGGTATACTACTCAAAAAAGGAGGGAGTACCCATGGGATTTTTCAAACGACTGATTTCCATCGTTCTGGGCATTGCGGCGGGCGCTGTGGCCTATAAGCTGCTCAACGATTACAACAAGAGCTCTCATATCGAGGGCGAATATGTGGAGGTGCCCACCGAGCCGGAGCAGCCCGCGCAGGCCGAGCCGGAAAAGGCTTCCCGCGAGGAGCCCCAGCCGGAGCCCACCGTTTACCCCCAGCGCCCCGACCGTGGCCCCAACACCAATCCGGTGACCCTGGGAGCAGCGGAAAAGCCGCTGGATGAGAACGGCAAGCTGGACCCCACCCGCATCGCCAATGCCGAGGATTTCGGCGACTGGGACGATCTGGGCTGTCAGGGCTGATCGGATTCGGAGAATCAACGCAAACAAGAACCGGCCCGCAGGGAGAAATTTTCCCCGCGGGCCGGTTCTTTTTTGCGATAAAAAAGCCCCCGGCGGAGAATTTTCCACCGGGGACTCGTTGTATGGTTGAAAGCTTACTTGGCGTATTCCACCGCGCGGCTCTCGCGGATCACGTTCACCTTGATCTGGCCGGGGTAATCCAGCTCTTCCTCGATCTTCTTGGTGATGGAACGGGCCAGCAGGATCAGCTGGTCGTCGCTGATGGCGTCCGGCTTTACCATGATGCGCACCTCGCGGCCAGCCTGCACGGCGAAGGCATTCTCCACGCCCTCGAAGCTGCAGCTGATCTCTTCCAGGTTCTCCAGCCGCTTGATGTAGCTTTCCAGGTTCTCGCGGCGGGCACCGGGACGGGCGGCGCTGATGGCGTCGGCGGCCATCACGATGAAGGCCAGCGGAGTCTTGGGCTCCACATCGCCGTGGTGTGCCTCGATGGCATGGATCACGGCGGGGTTCTCCTTGTACTTGCGGGCAATCTCCACACCGATCTGGATGTGGCTGCCTTCGATCTCGTGGTCCAGAGCCTTGCCGATGTCATGCAGCAGACCGGCGCGGCGGGCCTGGGTTACGTTCACGCCCATCTCGCCGGCCAGCAGGCCGGACAGATAGGAAACCTCCAGTGAGTGGTTCAGCACGTTCTGGCCGAAGCTGGTGCGGAACTTCAAACGGCCCAGCAGCTTCACAATGTCGGGATGGATGCCGTGGATGCCCACCTCCATCACCGCGCGCTCGCCCTCCCGCTTCATGGACAGCTCCAGCTCGCGGCGGCACTTCTCCACCGTCTCCTCGATGCGGGCGGGATGGATGCGGCCGTCGGCGATCAGTCGCTCCAGCGTCATGCGGGCCACCTCGCGGCGGGCCTGGTCGAAGCTGGACAGGGTGATGGCCTCGGGGGTATCGTCGATGATCAGGTCCACGCCGGTGGCGGTCTCCAGGGCGCGGATGTTGCGGCCCTCGCGGCCGATGATGCGGCCCTTCATCTCGTCGTTGGGCAGGGGGACCACACTCACGGTGGTCTCGCTGGAATGGTCGGCGGCGCAGCGGGCGATGGCCTGGCCGATCATCTCGCGGGCCATGGTGTCGCACTCATCCTTCAGGTTGGACTCGTAGGCGCTGATGCGCATGGCCTTCTCGTGGGTCAGCTCCTGATCCAGGCGGTTCAGCAGCAGGTGCTTGGCGTCCTCCTGGGTCAGACCGGCGATGGTCTCCAGCTTTTCCATCTGGCGCAGCTTCAGCTGTTCCAGTTCGTCCAGCTTTGCTTCCACCAGCTCGCTGCGGCGGCGCTGCTCCTCTTCCTTCTGCTCCAGGGCGGCCACCTTCTTGTCCAGGGATTCCTCCTTCTGGTCCAGGCGGCGCTCCTGGCGGCTCAGCTCGCTGCGGCGCTCCTTGATCTCCTTGTCGGCCTCGGTTTTCATGCGCAGGGCTTCGTCCTTGGCCTCGATCACGGTCTCTTTGCGTTTCTGTTCGGCGGTCTTGATGGCGTCGTTCACAATCCGCATTGCTTCTTCTTCGGCACTGCCGATCTTGGCTTCAGCGGTTTTGCGGCGGTAGCTCTGGCCAAGAAAAAAGCCTGCGGCCACACCGACGGCGATTGCAACGACTGCCACCAGTACCAGTACGATAATGGATGGCAATGTTTTCAACTCCTCAAATAAAAATGGTATCTGAGATGACCGCCATGGTGCAGGGGCAGACCGGCTGATTGCGGGACCTGGAACGAACGGCACGCAGCACAACGATACCGCCGCACAGGCGGTGCGGCGGGAAGGATGCAAACGGGCTGAATTGGATATTGCAAGGCAGCAGGGCATGCTGCCGGTGTTCGTTTGGAAATACTCACAGTATCTTGCGCATATTTCACAAAAAGCAGGGCGGACCCTGCGGCTGATCATCTAATATACTTACTATTTATTTTAATGACGAGTTCACAAATTGTCAAGAAATATTGACAATCCCGAAGGGAAGGTATAAGATAAGGCTGAACCTATCCCGCAAAAGCGCAGATGCGGACATGAGCGGGCGGGCAACACGCGGATAGAGAAGGCCGCCGCTTCCCTTTCGGAGGCGTGCTGAGAGCGGCTGCGCGCAGGTGCCCCCACAGCTTACCACCGCGGAGCGCGGGGGCGAACCCCCGCCGGCAAGGGCCCGTTATCGCCCAAACGAGTGGGCGTGCCAAAAGGCGCGCAATTCGGGTGGAACCGTGGAGCTTTCAGATGCTTCATCCCGTTATTGTTTTACGGGATGGGGCATTTTTTCTTTTTCGCCCCTTTGGGCGAAGCGATCAAACGGGAGGTCGAATCGTTATGATTAAAGTTGATTTGAAGGGCACCGTCAAGGAGTTCGAGGTAGGCGTATCCGCCGCTGAGGTGGCCAAGAGCATCGGCATGGGCCTGTACAAGAGCGCCTGCGCCGCCAAGGTGGACGGCCAGGTGTGCGATCTGCGCACCGTGCTGGACAAGGACTGCGCGCTGGAGATCCTCACCTTTGCCGACGACGAGGGCAAGCACGCCTTCTGGCACACCGCTGCCCATGTGATGGCTCAGGCCATCCAGCACCTGTACCCCGAAGCCCACTTCGGCATCGGCCCCGCTCTGGAGAGCGGCTGGTACTACGACATCGGCGGCGTGAAGCCCTTTACCCCGGACCAGTTTGCCGCCATCGAGGCCGAGATGAAGAAGATCGCCAAGGCGGACCTGCCGGTGGAAAAGCGCATCATCACCGTGGAAGAGGGCCGCGAAATCTTTGCCGGTCAGCCCTATAAGCTGGAGCTGCTGGAGGAGTACGCCGAGAAGGGCTGGGAGCTGAGCGTTTACCAGCAGGGCGACTTCGTGGACCTGTGCGCGGGCCCGCACCTGATGAGCACCGGCGCGGTGAAGGCCGTGAAGCTGACCCAGGCCACCAGCGCCTACTGGCGCGGCGATTCCAGCCGGGACAGCCTGTGCCGCATGTACGGCATCGCCTTCCCCAAGGCCAGCGAGCTGGAGGAGTACCTGAAGCAGCAGGAGGAGGCCCTCAAGCGGGACCACAACAAGATCGGCCGTGAGCTGGAGTACTTCACCACCGTGGAGTCCATCGGCCAGGGTCTGCCGGTCATGCTGCCCAACGGCGCCCGCGCCGTCCAGCTGCTGCAGCGCTGGGTGGAGGACACCGAGCAGAAGCGGGGCTACCTGCTGACCAAGACCCCCCTGATGGCCAAGCGCGATCTGTACAAGATCAGCGGCCACTGGGACCACTACCTGGACGGCATGTTCGTGCTGGGCGATCCCTACGATGAGACCAAGGAGTGCTTCGCCCTGCGTCCCATGACCTGCCCCTTCCAGTACCAGGTTTACCTGAACCGCAAGCGCAGCTACCGTGACCTGCCCATGCGTCTGGGCGAGACCTCCACCCTGTTCCGCAACGAGGATTCCGGCGAGATGCACGGCCTGATCCGCGTGCGCCAGTTCACCATCAGCGAGGGCCACATCGTGCTGCGTCCCGATCAGCTGGAGGAAGAGTTCCGCGGCTGCCTGGAGCTGGCCAAGGAGATGCTGGAGACCCTGGGCCTGGGCGAGGACGTAAGCTACCGCTTCAGCCAGTGGGACCCCAACCGCAAGGACAAGTACGAGGGCACCGCCGAGCAGTGGGAGGAAGCCCAGGGCCTGATGAAGAAGATCCTGGACCACCTGGGCCTGGAGTATAAGGTGGGCATCGACGAGGCCGCCTTCTACGGCCCCAAGCTGGACATCCAGATCAAGAACGTGTTCGGCAAGGAGGATACCCTCATCACCATCCAGATCGACATGCTGCTGGCGCAGAAGTTCGGCATGACCTATGTGGGTGAGGATGGTCAGGAGCACACCCCCTACATCATCCACCGCACCTCCATCGGCTGCTACGAGCGTACTCTGGCCCTGCTGCTGGAGAAGTACGCCGGTGCTCTGCCCACCTGGCTGATGCCCACGCAGGTGGAGATCATCCCCATCACCGAGCGTCAGCACGCCTACGCCCGCGAGCTGCACAACAAGCTGGAGGCCGCCGGCATCCGCGTGGACACCGACTACCGCAGCGAGAAGATGGGCTACAAGATCCGCGAGGCCCAGCTCAAGAAAATCCCCTACATGCTGGTAGTGGGCGACAAGGAGATGGAAGAGGGCCTGGTGGCCGTGCGTGCCCGCAAGGAGGAAAAGGGCGGCGTGATGACCCCCGACGCCTTCATCGGCCAGATCCTCACCGAGATCGCCACCAAGGAGCGCTGATCGCGCCTGCTTGTGAGCAAAGCATTCTGATTCAAATGAAAAGAGCCGCATCCAACCGGGTGCGGCTCTTTTGTGTGCTGCGGCGCGGCCAGGGTAAATTTGACCGGATCTTTACATCCCCTTCACCCAAAAGAGATAGACCCGCCGCTCCGGCGGGTCTAAACTGAAAGCAGGAGAAACAGCAAGCAGGTAAGGAGGAAAGGAAGAATGAAGAAGAGACGGCAGATGGATTGGATAATCGGCTCGCTGCGCACACTGGCAGCGCTGGCAGGCGTGCTGCTGCTGGCCTTTGGCGCGGCACCCGGTGCGCTGGCTGCCGGAACCCAGCAGGCGGCGCAGGCTCTGGCGGGGGAGACGGGAACCGTGATCTGGGGCGTGGTGTTTGCGCTGGCGGCACTGGGCATCATCACCGCAGAGATCGCCCAAAAAAAGCGCGCTGCACGCCGCGATTCCCAAGAGGGCTGAAAACCCAGGCAAAACAAAAACTCCCCCGGCCTCGGTGCAAGAGAAGCGGGGGAGTGTTAAGTGAAAAGTGAAGAATGAAGAGTGAAAAAGGAAAAATCCCGGGCGCTTTCGCGTCCGGGATTTTTTTGGTGAACCATCGGAGACTCGAACTCCGGACCCTCTGATTAAAAGTCAGATGCTCTACCGACTGAGCTAATGATTCACGCCACTTACAGCTTGTTTATTATATCAATCGAAAAATGCTTTGTCAAGCGATTTTTGAAAAAAATCGAGCGACACATGATGACGGTTAAAAGAAACAGAAAAATGACCAACAAAAATTACAAAGTGTTTACAAACGGCGGAAAAATGAGTATGATAGTGTTAGCCCATCGTTTCAAGGATAAGCGGTTGGGGCGTGGGGGTCCCGGTTCGATCTCCACACCAGAGCCTTGGGAAAATGGTTTGAAATCGTTTCAATAGGTTTGATATACAAACTTTTTCCTGGGATTTTGGCGAAAGTGCGTAAAAATTTCCGTTTGCTTTACAACGATTCGGCGCGGGAGTAAAATGGAAAAAACGGGGGCAAGCTGCTCCCGGCGCGATGATAAGGGCTTTCCGCATGGGTGCGCCCCGGCTGCGGCCTGTGCAAAAAATACACAGACAAATGGAGAGAATTACATGAAGCGTTTGATGAGTGTCGTATTGGCTGTTCTCATGGCAGCCAGCGTATTCACCGCCTGCGGCGGCAGCGGCGAAACTGCCAGCGGTGAGGGCGGTCAGGGTGCATCCACCCCTGCGGCCACGCCGGAGCCCACGCCGGAGCCCTATGAGGCTCAGGTACTTACCGGCTACGAAAAGGACATCGACTACCCGGAAGGCGAACGGATCACCGGCGTGATGGTGAATAACATCCAGGCCTGCCGGCCCCAGCGCGGCCTTTCCGCGGCGGATATCCTGTTCGAGATCAAGGTGGAGGGCGGCATCACCCGCTTTATGGCCCTGTTCACCGATTACAACGACATTCCCGAGATCGGCCCCATCCGTTCCGCCCGCGACCAGTTCTTCCGCCTGGTTCTGCCCTGGCAGCCCCTGTATGTGCATGTGGGCCAGAGCGTGGTGCAGCGCCAGTACATCGAGGACTACGACTACGAGGAGTGGGACCTGGAGGGCAACACCGCCGCCGGCCTGATCTACCGTGACTCCAACCGCCGCAACTGGGCGGGCAACACGGTGGCCAAGGAGCACACTGCCTACACCAACGGCGAAAAGATTGCCGAGTACATTGAAAGCCAGAACATCGACGACCGCCGCAGCTACAACTCCACCTTCTTTGATTTCGTGGACTACCGCGACGCGGCTGTGATTCCGGCAGGCACCTTTGTGGAGGGCGACAACAACGCCGAGCGCGTAACCATCCGCCATTCCCAGAGCTACCGTACCCAGTTCGACTACGATGCCTCTCTGGGTCAGTACAAGATGGCGCAGTACTACTCCAGCCTGGGCAGCTACCGGGATACCATCGATGAAAACAACGATCAGCAGCTCATGTTCGACAACCTGATCGTGCTGTTCACCGATATCCACACCTATCCCGGCCACGAGGCCAAGGACCTGCAGTATGCCGAGTACAGCTGGGGCGGCGTTGGCTACTACTGCTACGGCGGCAAGATCGAGAAGATCCGCTGGGAGAAGGGCACTCCGCTGGAGGCTCTGCGTCTGGTCACCTTCGACACCCAGGAGCCCTTCGAGATCAACTGCGGCAAGAGCTATGTGACCGTGGTGGACATCGACGAGGCCGAGAACTTCAAGTGGGAGGCACTGGCCACCGCACAGGATACCCAGGAAGCGCCCACCACCGAGACCTTCGTGGAAAGCGACGATTGATCATAGTCTGATCCAGGGCCTGTCTGCCAAAATGGACAGGCCCTGTTTTGTACATTCAGAGCACCAAACAGGGGAAGGGGAAACACAAAAATGAAAGCATGCTACAAAGCGGCGGCGCTGGCGCTGAGCCTGGCGCTGCTGGCTGGCTGCGGCAAGGGGGCCGATTCCTCCCAGGCGCAGCCGTCGTCCCAGACTTCGTCCAGCCAGGCAGCCTCCTCGCAGGCCGAGCCCCAGGCGCCGCAGCTGCCGGAAACAGAGAACGACATGCCGCTGCCTGCCCAGGGCATCAGCGCGCTGTCCGGCCGAGAAACCGAGTATTACGGTCAGCGCCCGGTGGCGGTGATGCTCTACAACGACAAGGCAGCCTGGCCCCAGTGGGGCATCGGGGACACCGAGCTGCTGATCGAGGCCAACACCGAAGGCCAGGACACCTGGATGATGGCCCTGTACGACGGGGTGGATGCATTGCAGAAGGTGGGCCCGGTGGGCCAGGGGCGCGATCTGTTTCTGCAGATGGTGATGCCGCTGCAGGCGATCCCCATGTATGTGGGCAGCGATGTGTATGCCTCCAACCTGGTGAACTACTACAGCTATCAGCCGCTGGACGGCGTTTACACTGGCACCACCGCCTTTGATCTGGACCGGGAGCGGGCCAAGATCTATGCGGAGCAGTACAGCTGGTACACCACCAGCAGTCTGCTGCCCGGCGCACTGGCCCTGTACGGCCAGAGCAGCGAGGGCGAAACCCACAGCTTCTTCCAGTTCTCGGAAGGAAGCGTGCCCCAGAACACCCAGGGTTACGAGCTGGATATCACCTATGGCAGCGAGCGCACCGCCCGCCTGGTCTACAACACGGAGGACCAGCGCTATTACCTGCGGGAGGGTGACGCGCCCCAGACCGATGCGGGCCGCCCGGACGACAGCGAGGTCCGCTTCTCCAATGTGATCCTGCTCATGGCCTCCAGCGGCCTGAAGGACAACGGCGTGACCCGCCAGTATGACCTGAGCGGCGGTCAGGGGCTGTATCTGTCCGCCGGCGGGGTGCAGACCATCCGCTGGGAAAAGGGCGACGCCCTGGCCCCGCTGAAGCTGTACGACGAGAGCGGCAGTATGCTGAACGTGCAGCCCGGCCGGACGTACATGGGAATTTACGGCGGCTTTGCGGGCCAGAGCCTGAAGCTGCTGGATGCCTCGGGCGCCGAGCAGGCGCTGCCCGCGGCTCCCGCGCCCATGCCCACCGCTGTGCCCACCCCCAGCCCGGAGCCCACGCCGGAGCCTACCCCGGCACCCACCCCGGAACCGGCGCCGGAATCCGTGCCGGCTTCTCAGCCGACGGCAGAGCAGGGGCAGGCCTCCCAGCCCGCGCCCGCCTCTGAGCCTGCGGCCGCATCCCAGCCCGCCGAAGGCTGAGATAGGCCCTCCAGGCGGCAGCAAATACAAGCAAAAAGCAGCGAAAACAGGTGCTTTCGCTGCTTTTTTGTTGCAGTTTTTGTTCCGGCGGAAGTATAATAGAGCTATTGTGTTTGGAGAGGGGGAGTGGCCCATGGAGGCCGTATTTGTAAAATCGTCATCGTTTTTGTTGGTGATCCTGCTGGGAGTGATCTTCCGATCGGTGGACACCTTCGGAGAAAAGGACCACCGGGTGCTGAGCAATATCGTTTTGAAGATCACCCTGCCTGCGGCGGTGATCACCAGCACCGCCAACATGGCCTGGCAGCCCACGCTGCTGCTGATCCCGGTTCTGTCTCTGATGGCCAACTGGGTGATGATCGGAGTGGGTGCTGCGATGGCCCGGGGAAAAACCAACCGGGAACGGGTGCTGTATATGGTAAACTGCCCCAGCTGGAACATCGGTGCCTTTGCGCTGCCGTTCCTGCAAAGCTTTCTGGGGGCCGGAGCCGTGATGGCGGGCTGTCTGTTCGATGTGGGCAACTCCCTGATGTGCACCGGCGGAACCTATGCGCTGGTGTCGGTGGTGTGCGGCGGAGAAAAGCCGGACCTGAAAAGCGCGGGCAAGAAGCTTCTGTCCTCAGTGCCCTTTGTGACCTACGTTACCATGCTGCTGCTGGTGATCTTTGGGGTCACGGTGCCGCAGACCCTGCTGGATCTGATCAGCCCCATCGCTGTGGCCAATCCCTTTGTGGCCATGCTGATGGTGGGTGCCATGTTCCGGGTGCAGGCAAAGCCCGCTTATCTGTGGACGGCGGCCCGTATTCTGGGGGTGCGCCTGGTGCTGGCACTGGTGCTTTCGGTGGGCTGCTATTATCTGGCGCCCTTCTCGCTGGAGGTGCGGCAGGGCCTGGCGGTCATGGTGTTTGCGCCCATTTCGGTGATCGCCCCCGCCTTCACCGAACGGTGCGGCGGCGACGAGGGCCTGGCCAGCTTCATCAACTCTCTGTCCATCCTGTTGGGCGTGGTGGGAATGCTGGCGGCCATTCTGGTGCTTGGCGTATTGTAATTCGGCAGGGTACAAAAAAGCCCCCGGCGCTCGTGCAGCCTGCGCGAGCGCCGGGGGTTCATTTTAGCGGAAGAATCAGTCATCCGGCTGATCGTCCAGATAGCCGAAGGGCACAATGTCCACGGCCTCCACAATGCCGTCCCGCATCCAGAGGGTGGTGTCGGTGCGCAGGGTGTAGCCCGCGCCCGGGTCGGCCATCCAGTCCTCGGGCTTGCGCTGGGGC
>NZ_JAGHKE010000034.1:0-20091 GCF_017889395.1 Allofournierella sp.
GGAGGACGGCATGCTGACCCTGTTGCCGGGCAAGGCCGGGCCGGACGGATTTTTCATTGCCATTATGGAGAAGTTGTGAACCATGCAGAAAACCTGTATCTCATCCTACACCCTTGAGCAGCTGGCCGAGCGGCTGAAGGCCATGGGCCAGCCCGCCTTCCGGGCAAAACAGATTTTTCACTGGCTGCACCAGAAGCTGGTCACCGAATTTTCGGCCATGACCGACCAGCCCAAGGCGCTGCTGGCAAAGCTGGAAGAGGAGTACTACATTGCGGCTCCCATTATCCAGCGGCGGCAGCAGTCCAAGGACGGAACCGTGAAATATCTTTTCCGCCTGGCGGACGGCAACTGCATCGAGACGGTGGTAATGCGCTATAATTATGGTAACACCGTGTGTGTGTCCACCCAGGTGGGCTGCCGCATGGGCTGCCGGTTCTGCGCCTCCACCCAGGCGGGCCGGGTGCGCAACCTGGAGGCCGGGGAGATCGCGGCGGAGATCTACGCCGCCCAGAAGGACATCGGCGAGCGCATCTCTCACATTGTGCTCATGGGCATCGGCGAGCCGCTGGACAACTTCGACAATGTGATGGATTTTCTCACCATCATTTCCAGCCCCGAGGGCGTGAACATCGGCATGCGGAACATCAGCCTGTCCACCTGCGGCATTGTGCCCCAGATCGACAAGCTGGCGGAAAAGAAGCTGCAGCTCACCCTGTCCATCTCGCTGCACGCGCCCAACAATGCCATGCGCAGCCAGATGATGCCGGTGAACGACGCATACCCGGTGGAGGAGCTCATCGCCGCCTGCCGCCGCTACCAGAAGGTCACCGGCCGACGCATCAGCTTTGAATATTCCATGGTGCGGGGCGTGAACGACAGCCCTGCCACCGCCAAGGAGCTGGCGAAGCTCATCCGGGGCATGGGGGCCCATGTGAACCTGATCCCCATCAACCCGGTGGACGGCAGCCCCTACTCCGCCACCGACGCGGAGAACGTGAAGCGATTCCAGAACATGCTCACCGATTTAGGGGTGAACGCCACCGTGCGCCGCCGCCTGGGCAGCGATATCAGCGCCGCCTGCGGCCAGCTGCGGCGGGAGGCAGCAAAGGAGGAACAGCCATGAAACTGGCCGGCAAAACCGATATCGGCAGCTGCCGCAATGAAAATCAGGACAATTACCGGGCCGCCCGCCTGCCGGACGACACCGTCTGGGCCGTTGTGTGCGACGGCATGGGCGGCGCGGCATCGGGTCAGCTGGCGGCACAGATCGCCACCGATACCATGGAGTCCTGCTTTGCAAGCGGTTTAAAAAACCTGCCCAAGGGTCAGGAGCGTGCCTTCCTGATGCATTGCGTCACTCAGGCCAACCGGGCCATTTACAACGAGGCCCAGGCCCACCCGGAAAATAAGGGGATGGGCACCACCGCTGTGTGCTGCCTGGTGCGGCACGACACTCTGCACGTGGCCCACGTGGGCGATTCCCGCGCCTACCTGTGCCGGGACGGGCAGATCAGCCAGCTCACCCGGGACCATTCCATGGTACAGGAGCTGGTGGAGGCAGGGCGGCTGACCACCGAGGAGGCCGAGAACTACCCTCACAAAAACCTCATCACCAAGGCGCTTGGGGTGGAGCCCGGTGTGCAGGCGGATTATTCCAGCATGCCTGCGCAGCCCGGCGACGTGATCCTCATGTGCAGCGACGGGCTTTCCGGCGTGGTGCCGGATGGTCAGCTGCTGGCTATCATCCAGCACAATCCGTTTTTCACGGTGCCGCGGCGGCTGGTGGAGCAGGCGCTCCAGGCCGGCGGGCAGGACAACATCACCGCCCTGCTGATCGAGGTAGAGCAAACGGAGGACTGAGATGGATCAACTGATAGGCAAAAAGCTGGACGGTCGCTACCTGCTGGAGGAACTGGTGGGCGTGGGCGGCATGGCCAACGTTTATAAAGGTGTGGACCTGAAAAACCAGCGTGTGATCGCGGTGAAGGTCCTGCGGGAGGAATTTCTGGAGAATCCGGAGCTGGTCTACCGGTTCAAGAATGAATCCAAGGCCATCTCCATTCTGGACCACCCGGGCATCGTGAAGGTGTTCGACGTGTCGGTCACCGACAAGCTCCAGTACATCGTGATGGAATACATCGACGGCATCACCCTGAAGGAGTACATGACCCGGCGGGGCGAGCCCCTCACCTGGAAAGAGGTGGTGCATTTCACCGAGCAGATTCTGGATGCACTGGATCATGCCCACCGGAAAGGCGTGGTCCATCGGGACATCAAGCCCCAGAACATCATGCTGCTGGCCGACGGCAAGGTCAAGATCATGGACTTCGGCATCGCCCGTTTCTCCCGCGCCGAGAGCCAGATGGTGAGCAACAAGGCCATCGGTTCGGTGCACTACATCAGCCCTGAGCAGGCCAAGGGCGACGTGACCGACGCCAAGGCAGACATCTATTCCGTAGGCATCATGCTGTATGAGATGCTGTCCGGCAAGCTGCCCTTTGAATCGGACGACGCGGTCTCGGTGGCCATCAAGCAGATTTCAGACAAGGCTGTCCCTCTGGGGCAGATTGCACCGGATGTGCCCCAGGCACTGCAGGACATCACCGCCCGGGCCATGGCGAAGGACCCGAACCGGCGATATCCCAGCGCCCGCGCCATGCTGGAGGACATTGAGGAATTCAAGCGTAACCCCAGCATCCGGTTTGAGTATGAGTATTTAACTGAGGATTCGCCGTCGAGGTATATTGACAAGGTGGTTAAACAAAGCAGACCCGGCTCCGGTCAGAACGAGCCGCGGCGCACCGGTCAGCGTTCCACACGCACCGGCAGCCAGCAGGCTTCCCGCAGTGCTCAGAGCCGCCCCACGGGTACCCAGAGCCGGAAAAAGAAGAAAAAGCGCATCGGTCTGCTGCCGGTGCTGGCGGGCATGGCCACGGCCTTCGCTTTGGGCTCCGCCATTCTGTGCTTTATGATCTTCGCGAACTCCACCAATCCTCTGTTCAGCAGCAAGGAAGACGTGGAGCTGCCCGATTTCACCGGCATGAACTGGGAGGAAGTAAAAGCCCAGTATAATGACAAGCTCAGTCTGACCGCTGAGATGGTGAACAGCAGCGAGACCGAAGAGGGCATCATCATCAGCCAGTCGCCCCGCGGTCCCCGTACCGTGAAGGAGGGCCAGAAGGTCACCCTGAAGGTGAGCATCGGTACCCTGTATGTGAACATCCCCTCGGTGAACGGCTGGACCGCAGCCGAAGCGGAGGAGGCTCTGAAGAACGAGGGCCTGCAGGTCCGCCGGATCAATGAGGCGGATGATACCGTGCCCGAGGGCAGCGTGATCCGCACCGATCCTGCCAACGGCGAGCAGGTGGCCAGCGGCTCCACCGTGACCATGTATGTGAGCCAGAAGAAGGTGGATCTGGAGCGCTCGGTGCCCCAGCTGATCGGCCTGACCGAGGCGGACGCACAGAAGGCGCTGACCGCCAGCAACCTTCGCACCGGTACCCGCACCGAAGCCTACAGCAGCGAGTACGAGGCCGGCCGCGTGATTGCCCAGACCTACGAGTCGGGCGCGCTGGTGCGCATCAACACCACGGTGGGCTACACCGTGTCTCTGGGACCGGAGCCCACGCCGGAACCGACCCCGGAACCCACGCCCGAGCCTACCCCGGAACCTACGCCTGCACCCACTCCGGCCGCGACTATGCCGCCGGTGGTGGTAACTCCGGATCAGGGCAACAATGGCAACAGCGCCAATCAGGGGCACCAGCAGGAGCACGGAGACGATTGATCCTGCCGGAAACGAATGTAACATAACATGAGGGCCGGGCCGTAAATCTGCGGCCCGGCTCTTTCCAATGGCACGAACCAAGCAAACGGGGAAAGGAATTCACTATGCCGGAAGGATATATCAAAAAAGGGATCGGCGGTTTCTACTATGTGCAGTGCGGCGATGAGCTGCTGGAATGCAAGGCAAAGGGTATCTTCCGCAAGCGGGGCATTACCCCGGTGGCGGGCGATCGGGTCACGGTGGAGGTGGAGAACGGCGGCAATGTGATTGCTGAGATCGCTCCTCGCCGCAACGTATTCGTACGGCCGCCCATTGCCAATCTGGATGTGCTGTTTATCGTGGCCAGCACCACCCAGCCGGTGCCCAGCACCCTGGTGCTGGATAAGCTCACCGCCATCGCGGTGGACAAGGAGGTCCAGCCGGTGCTGGTGTTCACCAAGGGCGATCTGGCCAGCACCGAAAAGCTGATGGAAGCCTATGCGCTGTCCACTTTGCCGGTGGTGATCGTAGACCACGCCACCGGCGGCGGACTGGAGGAGATCAAGGCCATGATCCAGGGCAAGCTCTGTGCCTTCTGCGGCAACTCCGGCGTGGGCAAGAGCACCCTGCTCAACGCCCTTCTGCCCGACCTTGCCCAGCAGACCGGCTCCATCAGCCAGAAGCTGGGCCGCGGTCGCCACACCACCCGTGAGGTGGAGATTTTCGAGGCCTTTGGCGGCTATGTGGCCGACACCCCGGGCTTTGCCAGCCTGGACACCGGCAAGGCCTGCTACATTCCCAAGGAGAACCTGCAGTACGCCTTCCCGGAATTTGCACCCTACGTGCATGAGTGCAAGTTCACCGGCTGCGCCCACCGGGCCGAAAAGGGCTGCGCGGTGCTGGAGGCCCTGAAGGAGGGCAAGATCAGCCAGAGCCGGTACGACAGCTACGCCGCCATGTACGACGAAGTGAAGGACATCAAGGACTGGGAACTGCGCTGACGGCTTTCGGGAAAGCAATCAAATAAAAAACGCCCCGCGTCTGCCGTTTTTGACAGGCGCGGGGCGTTTTGTTGAAAAGAAAGGCAGCAGGTGGAAGTTATTCCGCAGAAGCAGGATTGCTCCGGCGGAACAGCAAACGAAATAAAAACCTTACCAGCGGTCCGCAGAAAAAGATCTGCCAGAAAAACGCCATGGGGAAGTTGCAGGCAACGGTCTGCAGCCAGCAGGGCACAAATTCCCATCCCGGTCGCTTGAAAATCACGGTGGCCCAGAAGCTCATAATGGGACACATGAAAGCCACCGTGATGCTGGCACGGGCCACAATCACAAAAACAGGCCGGTCCACCGCCGGGTCCACCAGCCGGAAGGCAATGCGCGGAGCGAACCGGTCCACAAAGCAGAAGCCCATCACAAAGCAGATGGGAAAGATGATCAGCGTCTCCGGCAATGCGGCCAGAATACCCGCGTTGGTCAGCCCGCCCATACGCAGGCCGGTGTTGTACAGCTCCATGGCCAGTACCATGAACAGGGTCATCAGCAGACCATACACCAGTTCTTCCAGTTTTGTCTTCGGCATAATAGAAACACTCCTTCTTAAAAATAAGAAAACGGCCCAGTCCATCGGATGAATAGACTACGCCGTAACGACTTATTTCTATTGTGCCAGACTCATGGCAGTTTTCTGTTTGGCTTTATTATATCACTGCGTTTGGCAAAATGCAAAGGCCGGTTTGCATCCCGGGCGGCAGTGTGGTACAATCAGGCGTAAGCTCTGCCGCCCCAAAGGGAGGCGCGGAAAGGAGAATCGTATGCAGCAAACACGATGCGTGATCGTCTCGGCCGCACCGCTTGCACCCTCCATGAAGAAACTGCTGCGGCCCGGCGACTGGCTGATCGCCTGCGACGGGGGCTACCGGAGCACCCGGCAGATACTGGAACGGGAGCCGGATGTGATCCTGGGGGACTTCGACAGCGCACCCGAGCCGGAGGGGACCGGTGCTGTGGTGCTGCCCCGGGTCAAGGACGACACGGACACCCACTATGCTGCCAAGCTGGCGGCAGAAAAGGGGTTTTCCCAGGTGCTCATGCTGGGGGCGCTGGGCGGACACCGGCTGGAGCATACGCTGGCCAACATCGGCACCGGCCTGTGGCTGGAAAAGCAGGGTGTACAGGTAATGCTGGCTGATGAGGACAGTCTGCTCTGCTACCTGATGCCCGGCAAAAGCCTGGAGCTGCCCTATGAGCCGGAGGAATACTTCTCGGTACTGCCGCTGGAGGGCAGGGCCGAGGGAGTGTGCGAGCGGGGGGCTAAGTACACGCTGGAGGATGCCACTCTCACCACGGTGGATTTTCCGCTGGGGGTAAGCAATGAGACTATGCCCGGCGGCGCCACCATCACAGTACGAGAGGGCGCTTTGCTGGTGATCCGCACCAAAAAGGACCACCAACTGGACTACTGATGCACAAATCCCGGGGAGGATGGATATACTGGAGCAAAACCATCAGCCACAAGGGAGGGAAGCGGCAATGCAAGTAATCGTGGTCAAAAGTCCCAAATGCCTGGCAGGAGTGCTGCGGGCGCTGTTTAAAATCAAAAAGGAAAACTGAATCCAACCCGATGAGAGGGCCCGCTGCCTGGAAAAACCAGACGGCGGGCCTTTTGTCTGCAAAAAGGGGTATGGCTTGCCCACCGCGCGCATATACATGGGACTAGAAACGCGCGAAAGGGGCGAAAAAATGGAATTGAAGGTATTCAGGGACTCGCTGTCCGCCATGGGGAGCCTGTGCGAAACCAAGGCAGAGCTTCCGGTGGAGGCGGAGATCCTTATTCCGGATTATCTGCCGCAGGTGTTCAAGATCATAAAATGCTTCGTCTACCTGGTGCCGCTGCAAAAACAGATCACGGCCGGCCGCCTTACCGTGGACGGCTACCTGCGGTGTGTGGTGTACTATCAGGCCGAGGAGGACCAGAGCCTGTGCCAGACGGAACAGAAGCTGCCCTTCACCCGGGCCATGGACCTGCCGGAGGGGGATTATTCCGGCTACAGCGTTCAGGTGGGCGGCCAGCTGGAATATCTGAACTGCCGGGCGGTGAACCAGCGCCGTGTGGACCTGCGGGGGGCCTATGCCCTCAGCGCCCGGGTGGCCTGCCGCACCGATCAGGAGGTGATCACCG
Source organism: Allofournierella sp. (assembly GCF_017889395.1). Classification (NCBI taxonomy): domain Bacteria; kingdom Bacillati; phylum Bacillota; class Clostridia; order Eubacteriales; family Oscillospiraceae; genus Allofournierella; species Allofournierella sp. The sequence continues at coordinate 6,944 of NZ_JAGHKE010000034.1, forward strand.
CCCTGGCGGACTGCGGCATCGAGCAGCGGATGGAATCGGTGGAGGGCGTCAAGTGTCTGGCCAGTCTGGACAAGATGATTACCGCGGAGGAGCAGCTGCAGTTTGCCCAGCCGCCCCAGGCCATTCTGGATGTGGCCGGAGTGGGCCAGGTGGAGGACGTGAAGCTGATTTCCGGCAAGGCAGTGGTGAAAGGCGCCATCCAGGTGAGCCTGTTGTACCGCACCGGCCCCGGCTACCAGATGGAGCAGACCCAACAGCGGGTACCCTTCAATCAGATCCTGGATCTGGAGGGCGTGCCGGAGGACAGCGAGTGCTTTGCATCCGCCGAGCTCACCGGCTGCACCGTGATGGCTGCGGCCCAGGAGAACGGGCATACCATCACCGCCACCGCAGCGCTGCATCTGCGGGTATGGCGCAAAAATGAGTGCTATCTGGTCAGCGATGCCTTCTCTACGCAGTACGAGACTCAGGTGAGCAGCCAGCGCATCCTCACCGAGCAGCTGTTCCAGACCCTCAGCCAGGAGTGCGAAGCCCAGACCGGCGGCGCGCTGCCGGACGAAGAAGCCCAGATCATCCACTGCTTTGTACTGCCCGGCCTGCCGGAGCTGAGTGCTGTGGGGCAGGGGGTTCAGCTGAGTGGCCGGGCCAGCGCCCATGTGTTCTGTATGAACTCGCTGGGCGAGATCGACTGCTACGACAAGAGCTTTGAATACACCCTCAGTCCGCCCTGGCCGGGCAGTCCAGAGGAGTACCGCTGCGAGTGCTGGCCTACCGTCACCGACATCGATGTGCGCAAGAACGGAGCCGAGATGACCCTGAGCGCCCGCATCCGGCTGGACGGTCTGGTGTTCAAGCGCAGCTGGCAGACAGCGCTGGAGCAGGTGGAGTGCGGCGAGGCACTGGAGCAGCCGGAGCCGGACATCGCGCTGCGCATCTACTACGCAGCCCCCGGCGAGGATGTGTTCGAAATCGCCAAACGGTACCATGTGTCGCCGGCGGCCATGCTGAAAAGCAACCAGCTGGAGGACACCCGCATCACCCAGGCGACCCGGCTGCTGGTGCCGGCCAGCATGTGAAAGGAGGGGAGGAATCCAATGGAAACCCAGGGCGTTTACAAGGACATCGCAGCCCGTACCGGCGGCGATATTTACATCGGTGTGGTGGGCCCGGTGCGCACCGGCAAGAGCACCTTCATCAAAAAATTCATGGAGGAGCTGGTGCTGCCCCAGCTTACCAGCCCGGCGGTGAAAAACCGGGCACGGGACGAACTGCCCCAGTCCGCCGCAGGGCGCACCATTATGACCACCGAGCCCAAGTTCATCCCGGAGACTGCCGTCACCATCGAGCTGGAGGGGGGCGGCAGCTTCAAGACCCGGCTCATCGACTGTGTGGGCTACATGGTGGAGGGGGCCATGGGCCATGAGGAGGACGAAAAGCCCCGCATGGTGAAGAGCCCCTGGTTCGAGGAGGAGATTCCCTTCGACCAGGCTGCCCAGACCGGCACCCGCAAGGTGATCCGGGAGCATTCCACCATCGGGCTGGTCATCACTACCGACGGCTCCATCAGCGACATTCCCCGGGAAAAATACCAGGCGGCGGAGGCTCAGGTCATCGCCGAGCTGGACGAGATCAACAAGCCCTTTGTGATTCTGCTCAACTGTGTGGATCCTCATAAGCCGGATGTGTACCAGCTGGCCCAGCAGATGGAGCAGGAGTATGGCCATACTGTTATCCCGGTCAGCTGCCTGGACCTGGACCGGGCGGCTATCGGTAAGATTCTGCAGAGCGTGCTCTATGAGTTCGAGGTGAAGGAGATCGCCTTCGCCATGCCCAAGTGGATCACCATGCTGGAGCCGGACCACTGGCTGCAGCAGCAGGTCTACGCGGCGGCCCGGGAATACGCAGACTCGGTGGCTCAGATGAAGGACGTGGCCTGCCGGGAGGACCCGGTGCAGTGCGAGGCGCTGAAGACCTCCCGCATCCGCTCGCTGGAGCTGGCCACCGGCCGGGTGGTGCTGGAGCTGGAGCTGCGGCCGGAGATCTTCTATCAGGTGCTGGGCGAGACCACCGGGCTGGAGATCTGCGACGAGGCCAGCCTGATGCCCTGCATCATCGGCCTTGCCCGGGCCAAGCGGGAGTACGAGAAGATTCGCAGCGCGCTGGAGCAGGTGGAGGCCACCGGCTACGGCATCGTGATGCCCACCATCAGCGAGCTTCGGCTGGAGGAGCCGGAGATCGTGCACCAGGGTGGCCGTTATGGGGTACGGCTGCGGGCCAGCGCACCGTCCATTCATCTGCTGAAGGCCACCATCAACACCGAGATTTCGCCCATCGTCGGCTCGGAAAAGCAGTCGGAGGAACTGGTGGTCAGCCTGCTGCACGACTTTGAGCAGGACCCGCTGAAGATCTGGCAGTCCAACATCTTCGGCAAAAGCCTGCATGAGCTGGTGAACGAGGGGCTGCAGAACAAGCTGCTGCACATGCCCCAGGAGGCCCGTGCCCGCCTGCAGGAGACTTTGGAGCGGGTGATCAACGAGGGCTGCACCGGACTGATCTGTATTATTTTGTGACAAAAATGGTTTTCGGGAAAAAGCCGCCGTATCGGCAAAATACGGCGGCTTTTTTGTGTAAAAACGGTGCAAACTAATCCCAATGAGGCAAATCAGCTGCGAAAACATTGATTCTTTGGTGAAAATAGTGTAAAATTACAAGAAAAACAAGGGGTAGCACTGCGCCTTTTTGCCGCCCGGTCGGGGCGGTGTCGTGCCGGATGACAGGCATTTTGTTTTACCAGGGTCATGGTGCTATTCGGAACAATGGGGCATGGTGTCCTGTGGATTGCCGGCAGGGCACTATTTGTCGCGCCCGGGGTCCGGCTGAAAACAAAAACAAAGTTTGGTGATAGAATTTGTCAATGAAGATCGGTGCGATCCTGAGCAGATTCCGCAAGCAGATTCTGATGCTGTTCGACATCTGCGCTCTCACGGTCTGCTATCTGGCCCCCTGGGTGTTGATCAGCGGCCGCGCGCCCTACGCGCAGTATTCCAGCCTGCTGGTGGCCAGCTGCTTTTTGTTCGTCTGCTGCTTCGAGATCGTCTACGGCCTGATGGGCATGTACGACAGCCTGTGGCGTTACGCCGAGGTGGTGGAATTCTTCCGGCTGTGTACCGGCTCGGCCATTGCGATTTTCCTGTTTGTGGCCAGCTCACTGCTCATCTTCCAGGGAACGGGAAGTCAGGTGCCCGTCTCCGTTTATTTCCTCAGTGCCATGTTCTCGGCGGGTGTGACCATGTACTCCCGCCTGGTGTACCGGATGTACCGGAATGTGAAGCTGGGCAAAAAGGGCGCCCATAAGGCACGCCGCACCCTACTCATCGGCGCAGGCGACGCGGCCAGCACCCTTCTGCATGAGCAGTTCAAAAAGCCCAGCCCGGACATGAACATCATCTGCTGCGTGGACGACGCGCCGGAAAAGCAGGGCCGATACATCATGGGCATCCAGATCATGGGCACCACCGAAGATATCCCCGAGATCGTGGAGCAATGTGAGATCGAGAGCATTCTGCTGGCTATCCCCACCATGGATGAGGAAAACAAACGCCGGGTGCTGTCCATCTGCAACAAGACCAAGTGCAACATCAAGATCCTGCCGGACATTGTGAAGATGATCACCGACGGCAAGGACCTTGCCTCCCGTATCCGCGATGTAAAAGTGGAAGACCTGCTGGGCCGGGAAGAGGTGCAGCTGTCGGTGCGGATCGCGGAATTTCTGCGGGGCAAGCGGGTCATGGTCACCGGCGGCGGCGGTTCCATCGGTTCCGAGCTGTGCCGCCAGATCGCATCCTGTGAGCCCAAGGAGCTGCTCCTGGTGGATATCTACGAAAACAGCGCCTATGCCATCCAGCAGGAGCTGCGCCGCAAATACGGCGATAAGCTGGATCTGCAGGTGCAGATCGCCTCGGTGCGTGATTCCAAAAAGATGGATGCACTGTTCGAGCACTATCGCCCCGAGATCGTGTTCCATGCCGCTGCTCATAAGCATGTTCCTCTGATGGAGGACAGCCCGGAAGAGGCGGTGAAGAACAATGTGTTCGGCACCTTCAACGTGGCCAGCTCGGCGGACCGGTACGGGGCCGAGCGGTTCGTGCTGATCTCCACCGACAAGGCGGTGAACCCCACCAACGTGATGGGCGCCACCAAGCGCGTGTGCGAGATGATCGTGCAGGCCATGGCCCAGCGAAGCAAGACCCGGTTTGCGGCGGTGCGCTTCGGCAACGTGCTGGGGTCCAATGGTTCGGTGATCCCTCTGTTCAAGGATCAGATCGCCTGCGGCGGCCCGGTCACCGTGACCCACCCGGATATTGTGCGCTATTTCATGACCATCTCCGAGGCGGTGAGCCTGGTGCTGGAGGCCGGTTCCATGGCCACCGGCGGCGAGATCTTCGTGCTGGATATGGGTAAGCCCATGCGCATTCTGGATCTGGCCGAGAACCTGATCAAGCTTTCCGGCTTCATTCCCTACAAGGACATTCAGATCGTCTTCACCGGCCTGCGCCCCGGCGAAAAGCTGTTTGAGGAGCTGCTGATGGACGAGGAGGGCCTGCGCAAAACCGAAAACCGGAAGATCTACATCGGCGCGCCCCTCAAGCTGAACAACCAGACCTTCTTCGATCACCTGATGACCCTGAAGCAGATCGCCTACACCAACAACAGCGACAATCTGGTGCAGGCGCTCATCGACATGGTGCCCACCTTCCACCACAAGACCAACTGTGGGCAGGAACCCGCCTGATGAGGCGAGACCAGCTAGGAGGAATGTTTCATGTATCGCAATGTGATCAAGCGTGTGATTGACTGGGTGCTTTCGCTCTGTGCCATTGTTGTGCTGTCGCCCCTGCTGGCGATTCTGGCCCTGTGCGTCAAGTTTTCGTCCCCGGGGCCGGTACTTTTCTGCCAGAAGCGGGTGGGCAAGGGCAAGACCTACTTCCAGATTTATAAGTTCCGCAGCATGCGCACCGATACCCCCAAGGATATGCCCACGCATCTGTTGGAAAACCCGGATGCCTTCATCACCCCCATCGGCCATTTCCTGCGCAAGACCAGCCTGGACGAGCTGCCCCAGCTGTTCAACATCTTCAAGGGCGAGATGAGCATTGTGGGTCCCCGGCCTGCCCTCTGGAATCAGGACGACCTGATTGCTGAGCGTGACAAGTATGGCGCCAACGACTGCGTGCCCGGTCTGACCGGCTATGCCCAGATCCACGGCCGCGACGAGCTGCCCATCCCTAAAAAAGCGGAGCTGGACGGCTACTACGTTCAGCACCTGAGCTTCGGGCTGGATGTGAAGATCTTCTTCGGCACCATCCGCAGCGTGCTGCACCACGAGGGCATCGTGGAAGGCAAGCAGCCCTGAGGTTACAAAAACAAAGAAAACCGCCGCTGTGCAAAACCAAATGCACGGCGGCGGTTTTATTATTTGTATTTCGTTCAAAAGGGGATAGGTCAGCACTTGGTGGAACTGTCCGGCTCCTCCTGGCGGGCGGAATCGGTGGTCATCGTCTCCAGAAGCAGAGCGTAGATCTCGCTGCCCTTTTCGATGAAGGCGTTTTTCACCATTTCGGCGGTCAGCGGGTCCGGCAGGGTGAAGGAAAGGCCGAACACCTCGCTGCCCAGCTCGTTGATGGAGCAGTGCACCACATAGCCCTGGTCGGTTTTGGTCACCTGGGTCTGATGCTGGGCGGCCTTGCGCACCCATTGCTGCGCCCGGATTACCGCGCGAATGGCGGTTTCCCGCACGCTGCGGGGCAACAGGTCAAAGCCCAGCTCATCGGTCACCGAGATCCCCTTGGGGGTGATGTGATAGCCGCCGTTCTCATCCACGGTAACAAGACCTTGATCCTCCAGGTCGGCCAGACTTCCGGCCAGCTCGAAATAATTCACCAGCTGCTCGCCCAGCAGCGCGTTTTCTATATCCTGCCGGCACAGGGGTGCGGCGGTGCGAATCAGGTAGCACAAAAGGATGCTCACCTGGGAGCGGTCGGTCAGGCCGCCCGGCTTTACGCCAAAGGTAAATGCATTTCCGGCCACAGCAAACACTTCCTTTTCTTAGGTGTACTGTTACTATTATAAAAGGATTTGTTCACCTGCGCAAGGCCCGGCGGCCGCCATCACCTCAGATTCAAATTCCGTTTCAATGTGCTTGCGGCTGAAGGGGGTGGAATAGACCCAGCGATCAATGTGTCCGCTGGTCCGGGTGTAGGGCAGGGCAAAGCGCAGCGGCTCGCTCAGCTCCCGGTTCACGATTACCAGCTTCAGTTTCATTTTATCCGGCAGAATGCTCTTGATGTAAACGCTCACCGGCTGGCCCAGCCGCAGTCCCTCGGTGCGCTCGGCAAGGCCTGCCAGATTGGGGGCGATTTCGATGAACACGCCGTAGTCCTCAATGCTCCGCACAATCCCAACCACCGTTTCCCCCACGGCAAATCGGCCCGCGTTTTCCTCCCAGGTGCCCAGCAGCTCCCGCAGGCTCAGCACCAGTCGACCCTGATCGTCCCGGCTTTTGATCACGCAGAACAGGTCCTCCTCCAGCTGCACCCGGTCCGCCGGGCTCTGGATGCGGGAGACCGAAAGACAGTCGATGGGCAAGAGCGCGCTGATGCCGCAGCCCACATCACAAAAGGCTCCGAAGGGCTCGATGTGGGTCACCCGGCAGGGCAGGATGTCCCCGGGCTGCAGCCGGTCCAGATATTCCTCCCGGCAGCGGCGCTGGGCCATCCGGCGGGAAAGCCGCCAGGCTCCGTCCGCCCCGGGTGCTTCCAAAATTACGAAACAGGTGGGCCGCCCCACCCGGGTGAGCACCGCGATCTCCCGCACCTGGCCGGAGTCAATGCCGTCGGCACAGTCGTCATGCTCCATATAGGCGGGCTGGCCGTTCAAATTCAGCCGCAGCCGCTGCTGACGGTCGAAGGCAAGAGCCGTAGCCTGCAGCACCTCACCCTGAGCCTGCGCCTGGGCCAGTTGAGAGGGGCTAAGTTCGCATGCGGGGCGGCAAAGCCCCTCCGGTTTATATTCCACCATGAATCCTCATCCTCATTTCTACTGGTTTCAGATTGCGGCCGCGGCCGCTTAAAAAAATATATGCACCCGTCGGGCGGGATATTTGCAAATTCCACAAGATAGGGTATAATGTATTAGTTAACGGCTGTGTGCCGTAAAAACACAAAAGGAGGCCGCCTATGGACGTTCGCGTTGGGGATCAGATCCTCACCAAAAAGCCCCATCCCTGCGGAGCAAGCTGCTTCGATGTGCTGCGGGTGGGTATGGATTTCAAGATCCGCTGCACCGGCTGCGGCCGCGAGGTCATGGTGCCCCGGGCCAAGATCGAAAAAAACATCAAAAAGATCCTGCGCGGCGAGGAATAGCGGCGGGCGTTTCTTTGTATTTTCACAAAAAAGGAGAAACTGCCCATGCTGGATAAACTGCGCGATGTGCGACTTCGCTACGACGAGGTGAACCACCGTCTGCAGGACCCCGCCACCGTCAGCGACAACAAGCTGTTCCGGGACCTGATGCGGGAATACAAAAATCTCACGCCCCTGATCGAGGCGATGGACGAATACGAGCAGGCCGAGGAAGCCTGCCGCGAGGCGAAGGAGCTGCTGGACGAGGGCGGCCTGGAGCCGGACTTTAAGGAAATGGTACAGCAGCAGCTGACCGAAAACAAGGAAAAGCTGGAGCCTCTGGAGCAAAAACTCAAGCTGCTTTTGCTGCCGAAGGACGAAAACGACGGAAAAAACGTGATCGTGGAGATCCGCGGCGGCGCGGGCGGCGAGGAAGCGGCCCTGTTTGCCCACAGCCTGTTCCGGATGTACAGTATGTATGCCGCCTCCAGGGGCTGGACCTACGAGGTGCTGAGCCTGAACGAGACCGAGCTGGGGGGCATCAAGGAGATTGTGTTCTCGCTGCAGGGCGAGGGCGCCTACAGCCGCCTGAAATTCGAGAGCGGCGTGCACCGGGTGCAGCGGGTACCGGAAACCGAGACCCAGGGCCGCATCCATACCTCCACCGTCACCGTGGCAGTTATGCCCGAAGCGGAAGAGGTGGATCTGGAGCTGGACATGAACGATCTGAAGATCGATACCTTCCGTTCCTCCGGCGCAGGCGGCCAGCACATCAACAAGACCTCCAGCGCCATCCGGGTGACCCATCTGCCCACCGGTATGGTGGTGGAATGCCAGGACGAGCGCAGCCAGTACAAAAACAAGGACAAAGCCCTGAAGGTACTGCGCAGCCGCCTGCTGCAGCAAAAGCAGCAGGCCCAGAAGGATGCCATCGATGCGGATCGCCGCAGCCAGGTTGGCACCGGCGACCGCTCCGAGCGCATCCGCACCTATAACTTCCCCCAGGGGCGGCTCACCGATCACCGCATCGGGCTGACCCTGTACAAGCTGGACAGCATCATGGACGGCGCACTGGACGAGGTTCTGGATGCGCTGATCACCGCCAATCAGGCGGAAAAGCTGAAAGCGGCAGAAAAGGAATGAGTTCCATGGAAACCTTATTGGAAAAAGCAAACGAAGCCTCCATCGCCAAAGCGGCGGAGCTTCTGAAACAGGGCGAGATCGTGGCGATCCCCACCGAAACGGTGTACGGCATTGCTGCCAGCGCCTTCGACGGCAACGCCGTCAAGAAAATCTTTGAGGCCAAGGGCCGCCCCCAGGATAACCCCCTCATCGTTCACATCGACCGGCTGGAAATGCTGGATGGTCTGGTGAGCCGGGTGCCGGAGGGAGCCAGAAAGCTGGCCGAAGCCTTCTGGCCCGGTCCGCTCACCATCATTATGCCCCGTGGCGACAAGGTGGCGGACGAGGTCTGCGCCGGTCTGGACACGGTGGCCATCCGTATGCCCAGTCATCCGGTGGCCCGGGCGGTCATCGCGGCAAGTGGACTGCCTCTGGCAGCGCCCTCGGCGAACCTTTCCGGCAGCCCCAGCCCTACCTGCGCCCATTATGTAATGAGCGATATGGACGGCCGCCTTCCTCTGATTCTGGACGGCGGCGACTGCCAGGTGGGTGTGGAATCCACCGTTATCACCCTGGCGGGGGATACCCCCGTGCTGCTGCGCCCCGGCTACATCACCAAGGAACAGATGGAGCAGGTGCTGGGCGAAGCGGTTGTTTTGTCCGGTGCGATTCTGGCAAAACTGAAGGAAGGGGAGACCGCCCGCTCCCCCGGAATGAAGTATAAGCACTATGCCCCCAAGGCGGAGGTGACCATCGTCAAGGGAGATTTGGCCGCTTTTGCCGCCTATGTGGAGCAGCATAAGACCGAGCATACCCTCTGCCTGTGCTTTACCAGCGAGGCAGGGCAGCTGCCAGTGCCCTGTGTGGAATACGGCGCACAGGACAGCGGGGCCGAGCAGGCCCACGCCCTGTTCACTGCTCTGCGCCGGCTGGATGAGCTGGGCGCAAAGCAGGTGTTTGCCCGCTGCCCGGCGGATACCGGCGTATCGCTGGCGGTGTATAACCGGCTGCTGCGCGCCGCCGCCTTCCGGGTGGTGGAAGCATGAGGACCATCGGCATCACCGGCCGGTCCGGGTGCGGAAAATCCACCGTGTCGGCCCATTACCGGGCTTTGGGCTACCGGGTATCGGATGCAGATCTGGTGGCCCGGCAGGTGCTGGAACCGGGCTCTGCCTGCATTCCTTTGCTGGTGGAGCAGTTCGGCGCGGACATTCTGGATGAAGCGGGCGGTATTCAGCGCCGCCTACTGGCAGACCGGGCCTTTGCCCGGCCGGATGGCTCCCAGCGTCTGGTGAGTATCACCCACCCGGAGATCGTCCGCCGTCTGCTGCAGGAGGGCGAAGAGGCCCGGCAGGCGGGGCAGGAGGTATTCTTTGTAGACGGTGCGGTCATTGTGGGCGCACCCTTTGAGCCTTATTGCGACGGGATCATCCTGGTGAGCGCACCGCTGGAGGAATCGGTCCGGCGCATTTGTGCCCGGGACGGTATTTCGGAAGAGTCTGCCCGCCGCCGGCTGGATGCCCAGCTGAGCGAGGAGACCTTGCGGGCCGCCTGCGCCTGGGAGATCCGAAACGACGGCACGCTGGCCAGCCTGCTGGAGCAGGCGGACCGGGTGCTGGAACACCTGAAAGGTGGGATGTGATTGTTGAAACGATACGGCAAGGCTCTGCTTGTACTGATGCTGGGCCTTGTGGCAGCGGCTTTGCTGGCGCTGCCGCTGATTCGCGCCGGGCTGCATAAGCTGGATCTGGCGCGCTACCCCCAAAAATATCAGGAGCTGGTGGAGCAGTACGCCCTGGAAAACCAGATAGACCCGCTGGTGATCTACAGCGTGATCCGTACCGAAAGCGGCTTTGACCCCAAGGCGGAGTCCAACGTGGGTGCCCGGGGCCTGATGCAGATCACCGAGGAGACCTTCTGGTGGATCAAAAGCAAAATCGCCCCAAAAGAAGAGCTGGAATTCGAGGATCTGTATGATCCGGAGACCAACATCCGCTTTGGTTCCTATTATTTTGCCGCCTGCCTGAGCCGCTACGAAAACGACCTGGCCACCGCGGCTGCCGCCTATCACAGCGGCTGGGGAACTGTGGATGGTTTGCTGGAGCAGGAGGCCTATTCGGCCGACGGAAAAATCCTGCACACCTTTCCCTATGAACAGATGAAACTGTATGTGTACAAGATCACACATGCGTTCCAAAAATATCAAACGCTGTATTCCAGCGTGGAAATCGAGGGATAACCAATGAGCAAAGAAAAGACCAAGGGCCAGCAGCTGGCCGACGAGCTGTTCTACGAAGCACCTCTGGCGGCGGACAGCGCTGCCGATGCCTTTGAGAAGGCAAACGCCTTCTGCGAGGGCTACAAGACCTTCCTGGACGAGGGCAAGACCGAGCGCGAGTGCACCAGCTATGCAGAGAAAATGCTGGTGGAGGCGGGCTACAAGCCCTTTGAGCCCGGCGTGGCTTACCAGCCCGGCGACAAGATCTACACTGTGAACCGTGCCAAGAGCATCCTGGCTGCCACCATCGGCACCAAGAGCATGGCCGAGGGCATGCACCTGAACATCGCCCATGTGGATGCGCCCCGCCTGGACCTGAAGCCCAACCCCCTGTACCAGAGCGCCGACCTGGCCCTGCTGCAGACCCACTACTACGGCGGCATCCGCAAGTATCAGTGGCCCACCCTGCCTCTGGCCCTGCATGGCGTTGTGTTCAAGAAGAACGGCGAGAAGGTGGAGATCAACATCGGTGAGAAGCCCGGCGATCCCGTCTTCTGCATCACCGACCTGCTGCCCCATCTGGGCGCGGACCAGAATGCCCGCAAGCTGAGCGAGGGCATCACCGGCGAGGAGCTGAACATCGTGGTTGGCTCTCTGCCCTACGAGGACGAGGAAGTGAAGGACCGGGTCAAGCTGCTCACCATGAAGCTGCTGAACGACATGTACGGCATCACCGAGCGGGACTTCAACCGGGCCGAGATCGAGGCTGTGCCCGCTCAGAAGGCCTGCGACGTGGGCTTTGACCGCGGCCTGGTGGGCGCTTACGGTCAGGATGACCGCATCGACGCTTATCCGGCTCTGGTGGCGGAGATCGAGACCAAGAACCCCGCCTTCACCACCGTCTGCGTGCTGACCGACAAGGAAGAGATCGGCTCTGACGGCCCCACCGGCCTGGCCAGCATGTATGTGTTCCACTTCATGCAGCAGCTGTGCGCTGCCCATGGTGTGGACAGCATCACCTGCTTCAAGGCCTCCAAGTGCCTGTCTGCGGACGTGACCGCGGCTTACGACCCCACCTTCTCCAGCGCCTTCGAGCCCCAGAACAGTACATATGCAGGCAAGGGCGTGGCCCTGGCCAAGTACACCGGTTCCCGCGGCAAGGGCGGTGCCAACGACGCCAGCGCTGAGCTGGTGAGCTACTTCACCCGCATCTTCGACGATGCCGGCGTGGTATGGCAGCTGGGCGAGATGGGTAAGGTCGACCAGGGCGGCGGCGGCACCGTTGCCAAGTATGTGGCGGCTCACGACATCGACACCCTGGATGTGGGTGTGCCGGTGCTGAGCATGCACTCTCCCTTCGAGCTGGCCTCCAAGGTGGATATCTACATGGCTTACAAGGCCTTCAAGGCCTTCAACGAGGCGCAGGAGTAATTTTCTTTTGCGCAGCAAAACAAAAAGCAAGGGCGCTTCCCCAAGCGGGAAGCGCCCTTGCTTTTTGTCTGGTTATGGGACAGAAGAGACTGCAAAATGATTTATTTCAGGGTGTAGGTGCTGATGCAGCGGCACAGTGCGCCCACATCGGTTTTGGCGGCGAATTCAAACCGGATCTTACCCAGGCCGCTGAACCAGAGCTCCAGCTCACTGTCGATGTCCAGTACACCGGCAGTCTCCACCGAAAAGGCCTGGATCTTGCTGTAGGGCAGGGAAGAAATGTCCTTCTTTTTGCCGGTCAGCCCCTGAAGATTGATGGCAAAAATACGGCGGTTGGTGAATACAATGGCATCCCGCACCGTCTTGTAGGCCTGAATGATCTCTTCATCCGGGATCATCATGGGCTGCAGCATTGCCTGATAGGCGGAAGGATCGGCAGCGGTGAGCTTGTAAGCAGTAGGATTTTTAAAATCGATCATAAAAAGAACCTCCTGTTCCGGTGTTGATGAGAAAACGGGGAATCGTTGCTTTCTGTTTACCATATTTTTCCGTATCTGTCAAGAAGGGGAGCCTGGCGCAAAAGAGGAAATACAGAATTCGGTTGCGTTGTGCTCCATAACTAGTGCAATATTGCTGATTAAGGAAACGGAATAAAATGTTCTGACAGGGCAATGCAATTAAAAATTTATTCGATCATATAAATCCCGAGGACTTTTGTGCGAATTCAGCGTGTTGTCAAGTTGAACAAAAAAGAAAGATCACTTTTTACGAAAGGCTCATGAAAGATAAAAAACAAGGGGGAAAACATGCATTTTTTGAAGCGTTTTTTTAAAAGAGGATAGGAAAAATTACATGGACTTTGCATAAAAAAAAGATTTATAATGATTAACATCTGGAAATATTGCTGGTTTTGTAGAAAAATTGGTGATTTCCAGAGCAAAATGAATGTTGCTTGTATCGGGGGCGCTTTTCTGTTC
>NZ_JAGHKE010000035.1:0-47101 GCF_017889395.1 Allofournierella sp.
GGAGTTCACCCGGGAGGTGGAGCTGGATCTGCTCATCGGGATCATCGCGGATGCGGTGGAGGTAGACCGGGACGATCTGAAACGCAGGCGGGCGCAGAGCGTTCGGAACGTGATAGCCACCAACGGACTTATCTCGCTGGAGAAGCGGACACGCTCCGCCGGGGAGCCGGACTGGGATGGTGACGAATGGCAAGACTGATCCTGAAAAGCCCCTACATCAAAAGCACCGGCGGCGCGGCGGGGTACCTCCGCTACATCGCAACCCGGGAGCGGGTGGAGATTCTTCCGGATGACCGTCCGCCCACACGCAAACAGGAGAAGCTCATTGCAAAGCTGGTGAAGGATTTCCCCGACACCAAAACTCTCTACGAGTATGAGAGCTTCCAGACCAAGCCCACCAAGGCGGCGGCCTCTGCGTTCATCACCCTGGCGCTGGAATCCAACTGGGATGCGCTACGCCAGTCGGAGCAGTATATGAAGTACATCGCCACCCGGCCCCGGGCGGAGCGCCTCGGTTCCCACGGACTGTTCGGCGACAACGACGGCGTGTCGCTTGAAAAAGCGATGGCAGAACTGGAGCAGTACACCGGAAATGTGTGGACGCACATCATCTCTCTCAAGCGGGAGGACGCGGCGCGTTTGGGCTTCAACAACGCCGCGGCGTGGAGAAATCTCATCCGCGCCCACCGCAACGAGATCGCGGCGGCGATGAAAATACCACCTGCTGACTTCCGCTGGTACGCGGCCTTCCACGACGAGGGCGAGCATCCGCACATCCACATGATGGCCTGGTCGGCCACGCCAGGACAAGCCTACCTCTCCAAAGAGGGCATCCGCCAGATCAAGTCCAGGCTGACCAACGACATCTTCCGGGATGAGATGCTCCACCTCTACGAGCAGAAGTCGGAGTCCCGGGACGAGCTGGTGCGGCAGGCGCGGCGGGCCATGCTGGAGCTGGTGCAGGCGATGCGGGACGGCCTGTGCGACCACCCGGAGGCCGAGCGGCTCATGCAGGAGCTGGCGGCGGGTCTGGGGACGGTCAAGGGCAAGAAAACCTACGGCTATCTTCCCAAACGGCTCAAGGGGCTGGTGGACGAGATCGTGGATCAGATGGAGCGGCTCCCTGTGGTGAGCCAGTGCTACGACCAGTGGCTCCTGCTCCAGGGAAAGGTGGATGGCTACTACCACGACAAGCCTCGGGAGCGGCTCCCGCTCTCCAAGGAAAAGGAGTTCCGGCAGATCAAAAACGCCGTCATCCGGGAAGCGGAGCGGCTGCGTCTGGGCCAAGTTACCTTCGAGGACCAGGACATGGGCCAGCGGGATGAGCCGGAGCAGTTCCGAAATGCGCCCTATGCGTACTGGACGCTGCAGGAGGTCATCCGAAATGAAGAGCTGACGATGGAGGAGCGGAGCGGCGCGGTATCGGAGCTGGAGAAGCTGGCCAAGGGCGGCGACCGCTACTCGCAATACCTGCTGGGCAAGCTCTGGCGGGACGGCCCTCTGCTGATCCCCGACGGGGTGAACGCTCGGTATTGGTTCGAGCAGGCCGCCCGGCAGGGGCATCCGGCGGCGCAGTACGCCCTCGCCAAGCTGTTTCTTTCTGGCGATCTGGAGGTGCGGGACACCGCGCGGGGCATGGACTGGCTGCGCACCGCTGCGGAAGGCGGAAACAGGTGGGCCATGTACCGCCTGGGCAAAGAGCTGCTCCGCGGCGAGATCACGAAACAGGACGCGGCGGGCGCCGTGGAGTGGTTCACCCGTTCCGCCGAGCAAGGCAATCCCTATGCCCAGTACCTGCTGGGCAAGCTGTACCTCATGGGAAAGGAAGTGCCCCGGGATGAGGAGCGCGCCGTTCAATGGCTGACCCGGTCGGCGGAGCAGGGGAACGAATACGCCCGGTACCTTCTGGACCACAGGGAGGAACAGCGTCCGCCCGATGTGATGCTGGCGGTAACGCGGCTGCTCTACCACATGAGCCGGGTGTTCCAGGACAACTCCCTGCCCGAGTCCCGCCCCGGCGGCATCCAGATCGACCGCAAGCGGCTCAAAAAGCTGCGGGAAAAGAAGATTGCCCAGGGCCACAAACCGGATGACCATGAGGAGCAGCAGCCCGAAATGACCATGTGAGCGGCGCAGAAAATGGGCCGCAAAACAAGGAATAAAATCCCTTCCGCGGGAAGGGTGGAAAGGAATCTGATGAAACGATCCAAGTATAACTCGTTCAACGAGCTCCCTCTGATGCTGACCGTGCAGGATGTGGCCGATGTGTTGGGTATCGGCCTGGCCCACGCCTACGAGGTGGCGCACCGGAAGGATTTCCCCACCATCACCCTGGGCAGCCGCATCATCGTCCCCCGGGATAAGTTCATGGCGTGGATCGAGGAGCAGGCGGCTCAAAAGACGGAAATATTTTAGTAGCTATTTCCGGGATTCTGTGGTATTTGTTTGTGTTGCCGAAAGGAGGGACAACCAATGGCAAAGAAACGAGCAAACGGCGAGGGCAGCATTCGCAGAAAGCCCAACGGCCGCTGGGAGGGCAGATACACCCTGGGGATCGACCCCGCCACCGGCCGTGCCATCCAGAAAAGCGTGTCCGCCAAGACGCGGGCCGAGTGCAAGGAAAAGCTGGACCGGGCCATCCGGGACAACCGGGGCATCCCGATGGACCACAACGAGGACTACACCGTGGCGGAGTGGTGCAGGCTGTGGTTCGAGACCTACAGCAAGCCGGTGATCCGCCCCAACACCGCCAAGAACTACAGGAATATCATCGAGAACCACATCGTGCCGGCCATCGGGATGGTCAAGCTCAAGCGGCTCACCGCCATCCAGATCCAGCAGATGTACAACGATTCCAAGGCCCGCGGGCGGGTGCAGCGGTTTGAAACGCAGACCAACACGGCCCTGTCCGGCAGTACGGTACGCCGCATCCACATGGTGCTCTCCTCGGCGCTCAAGCAGGCGGTCAAGGAGCGGATCATCCCCTACAACCCCTGCGACAACTGCCGCATCCCGCGCAAAGAGCACCGGGAGATGACCATCATCCCGCCAGAGAAGCTGGGGACGTATCTCCGCGAGGCAGAGAAGTACGGCGTCCTGCCCATGTTCTTCCTGGAGCTGTCCAGCGGCCTGCGGCGCGGGGAGCTACTGGCGCTGCTGTGGGATGACCTGAACGTGAAGGATCGCATCCTCTCGGTGAGCAAGCAGGTCACCCGGATCGACGGGGAGCTGGTGATAACCGAGCCGAAAACCAAGAACTCTGTCCGCAGAGTGGCGCTGTCCCAGCAGGCAGTGGACATCCTGGTGCGGGAGCATGAACAGCACCCCGACAACCCCATCCTGTTCCCATCGCCCCGCACCGGTGGCTACTGGAGCCCAGATGCGGTGTCCAGGATCAATCGCAAGCTGCTGGCAATGGCCGGTATCGAGGAGCATGTGCGCTTCCACGATCTCAGGCATACCTTCGCCACCATGGCCCTCTCCAGCGGCGTGGATGTGAAGACCCTGTCCAGTATGCTGGGCCACTTCAGCGCCGGGTTTACCCTGGATACCTATACGCACATCACCAACGAGATGCAGAGGGGCGCGGCGGAGAAGATCGGCGGCTTCATGGAAACGGCCACAGCCAAGCCGGAACCCGAGCCGCCCGACCCGCCGGAGGAGAGCCGGTGCAAGGTGATACCATTCGAGAGAGTGGGGTAAAGGAACTCTATATAAAAAGTCAGAGTGCATCCCTTGCGGATGCACTCTGACTGCGCTTCGTGTTTATCGCACCTGGTTATCGGATCTGCTTCACCATCAATCCATGGCGATTGCAGTAGCAATACAGGTATCCTCGGCCTCGGAGACGAAAACGGCACTCTGCGTTTCCTTCCGGGTACAGCTTGATCATCTGAAACTTTTCGGATGTCACATAGGCCAAAAAGGAGATGTAGTGGGATTTTGTCATGGGATGATGGACGGTGATGAAGTGCTCATCCTCTACCGGCTCGATCTGGATCTCATGGTGTTCATCGGGCGCTTCCGCTTCCAAAGCAGGAAGAGACACGCCGCAGCAGCTGATGACCGTATCCCCCAGGGTGTGGATCACGTTGCCGCAGATGGGGCAGACGTACAGCTTGGAGCGAAGCAGATTGGCGGATCTGTTTTGATTGATGACAGCATCGCCCTTCATGAGTTCCATGACAGAGACCCCCAGGGCAGCGGAAAGCGGTTCAAGGAGCGAGATATCCGGCAGCCCTTTGGCGGTCTCCCACTTGGAAACGGTCTTGCTGCTGACATCGATCTTATCTGCAAGTTCTGCCTGCGTCATCTTTTTCTGCTCCCGCAGCTGCTTGATGGTATTGCCGGTGACATATAAGTTCATGCGTTTGGTCTCCTGTACAAAGATTTTATCGAGATTATAACAGGAGAGGTGCGGCTCCACAACCTACGCAGCGTAGACATGCAGCCAGGAACGGCAGAGAATGCCAGCGGCTTCGCGGAAATGGACACGGTCAAGCCGGAACCGCCTATAACGCACGAAAAAGCAAACCTCGCCATATTCAACCAGCAGTTCAATGACAACTGATCAAGTTTGGAGTATGCTTGACCCATCAAATCGTTCCGCCGGGGAGTGACATAAGGAGGTATGATCCATGAATATGAAAGATGCGTTTCGATTCCAGAATAAACTGAAAGCTCTGATGTGTGAGGCCACTGCCATCCTTCAGGACCGGCGCAATATCGTCAAGGTCAAGACCACTCATCTTCGGAGCAAGGTCATGTCCGATACTCAGGATGCCGTAGTGGAGGAAGCTGCTCCCAGCGAGTATGCCGGCCACGCCAACGAGGTAGCCGCCTTCCTCATGTCCCTGCTGGAGGAGCGGGAGAAATTGTGCCGGGCTATCCACGGCGCCAAGAACGCATTGGATTTGGATATGGACAGCGAGGTGGGCCTGAACCGGCAGCGTCAGGAATTGGCTGAGGTATTCCGCCATATGACCATGCTCCGCAACAGTGAAAAGACCATTACCGGCGGAGGCTCCGGCTTCCGATTCAACGGCGAGGGAAACCAGGTCTCCTACCGCTGTGATGCCACGCAGGTCACAACCATCGACTTTGATCGGAACAAGATCCGAGGCATGGCCACGGCGCTCAGCAAGAGGGCTGACGAGATCTCCATGTCCCTGGACAAGTGTCTGGTCAACACCGAGGTATCCTATGAGCCGCCCTTTGACATAAATGACAGCTTTGAGGACATCCTCAGCGATTTTATCGAAAAGAGTACGGCTGCATAAATGCCGTCACCACACCTTCAGGTGTGGTGGGCGTGGCAGAATGGATAGGCAGTGATGATCGGTTCAGGCGCAGATGAATTATGATGCTGCGCATTCCCCGGCAAAGAATGGACTGCATCTGATGAATGCAACATGAGCTCATAACTCATTGTGAAAGGCTCGTCAGTCGCCTCCATCCTCGTCCACCGAAATACTGCCATTTCTAACACACATCCATTGTCAAAAGCAGAATTCGACCTTACGCTTCTCTGATACCTGCCATAATGGCGTGATATTCTATTATGAAGTCGCTTGTTCACCCAAGGGCTGCGGCCGTCCAGCAGGATCGCGGCAGGCCCATGGGCACAGGCGGATAAGGATCTAAGCGGTTTTGAAATTCTGCCATGCCCACTGTACCTGAAGAAATTTCCCCATAAAAAGACCTGAGCAGCAGGCGGCTGCCTGCTGCTCCCAAGAAACGATATGAGAAGTGGAGATGATGATCTCGTTCATCGGCACCTGGAGCAAAGCGCTCAGTGCATAGAGGTTATCTACACTGGGAAGGCTCTGGCCCCGCTGCCATTTGTAGATGGCTTGCGGCTCCTCAAATCCGAAATAGCGCTGGAGATCTCGGACTGTCAGGCCGCGATCCTTCCGGAGCCGGCAGATATTCGCCCCGGTAGCCACAGGATCGATGACAGGAAACTGAATCATGGACATATGGATCGCCTCCATTCATCAGGATGATCTCCGCCTCAGCGGAGTACTTCAGCATACCTGATATGTTCTGAAATAGCAAGCGATCTTTGCCATTTGTAATGAGATTGTTATAGAAGAGTCTACGATCGGAACATCCTCGGTGCCATCCGTATATCAGCCAGCGATTGCTGTGCTGTGCCCTCTGGGGTGACCACACCAAGACAAAAAGAAGGAGATGATCAGCTGTGACGCAGTTGGTTCCATTGGACAAACGCAGTAAGAAAGCCCGGCGGGAATACCACGCGAAACAGCGTGGCTCCTGGCACGGGGTCAACCCAATCACCCGGACCGTACAGAGCAGGAAGACTTATGACAGAGCAAGAGTTAAACAAGCGGATCGCCGAGATCTTGGGATCTACTAAAAACGAGCCCGGATGCGGTCGACGTTCCGGTCGCCAATATCGCCGTACCCAATGTGTCAAGCACTCAGACCATCTTCTGTTTCTCATTCAGCACAGCAGGTACGCACCAAACATGGGGTATATCAAGGGAGACTATGAGAGATTAAGAACGTTACTTCATTCCGGACTGCACATTCAGTATATGAAGTCCAGCGATTGTCAACAGTACCTGAAGCGAAGATCCAATCGAAAAGTCCGTAAGTATTTCGGCCTATCGAAGAAGGGCAACCAGTATCGTAAAGTGTTTGAATACTGGTGGACGCTTTATTGAATTTAAGATAGGTCAAAGATCGACTTACAGCAGGAGAAATCCTGCTTCACGACCTACACAGCGTAGACATGCGATCAGGAGTAGCCGACAACAGCACCGATATTAACGGAAAAATGCAGAAGTTTCCCTGTTAGGGATGGGTTAGGGATTTGGCGGTTCCAGTCGCTACACTCACTCATGCCCCAGCCGCTGTTCTGCCCCTGGGACCGCCGCAAAACAGCAATCTCCAAAACCGCAAAACCCGAACTCAAAACGCAGAAAAACCGCCTAAATAAGCGGTTTTTCTAAGAAAGGTGGTCCGAGTGACAGGATTCGAACCTGCGGCATCCTGCTCCCAAAGCAGGCGCGCTACCAACTGCGCTACACCCGGATATGAAGTTGTGGGGTGGCCCGGGCGTATTCTCCCAAGAATGCGTATTCTGTCCCGAACAATTTCTGGAACATAAAAAAGCAGGGCGACCCTGATCGGTTGGTCGGACCACCCCGCAGTGAATCTGAAAAAGAACATAAGAAACTTCTGGAATCAGCAGCTCCTATTCAATGCTGAATCAAAAACCAGCCATCAAGAAAAGAGCTTGCTCTTTCTGCGCACCATGTACATGTCGGGATCCGCCAAAAGGGCATAGGGATAGGGACCGGGCGTGAAATCATCCTGTCGCACCTTCTGTGCGGTGAGGGTGCCGGAGAAATGAAGCTCGTTTTCCGGATCCATATCATCAACAATCAGGTCATAACTGCTGTGAGGAGGCAGGGTCAATTCCAGGGCGCAGGAAGGCACTTCGCTGCGTTTGAAGTTATCCGCCTGGTAGCGCAAAGGCTGTGCAGAATGCAGCAAGGATTGAGAGACATATCGTCTCAGGCACATGCGGTACATTTCGCTGGGAGTCGCCCCGTATGAAGTGGACGGTTGTTTTCGGGTTTTGTCTGCATGTCCCATCAGTTTGGGGGTTTCCGGAGCATCGAAACCGCTGTGACAATAAAGGAAGGTGCAGAAGTTGCGTCGTTCCGAGTGACCGGTCAGTCGACGGTATACGTGTTCGTTTTGCTGTTTGATATTGAATACATACTGTCTGGCAGCGTACAAGGACTGGAGCATGCCCTCATTGCGCAGCAAATCAGTAATAGCGTTCGACAGATGATCCCGATAAATGCGCATCGTTGCGGGATCGGTGAGGAAGGCGTCACCTTCCGATTGACCGCAAAGCAGCTGCAGGGAGAGGTCCCCATGGATTACACTCAAAGTCATCGCCCGTTGATACATGGCTTCGCCTACCTCTGGGCATAAGGGGATGATGCGATAGGAGGGCAGGGTTTTGGGCATTTCAGTGCACTTGCCGTCTGGCAGCAGCTGGCCGGAAACACGCAGATAATACATCCGTCCCTGCGATCCATCCAGATAGCCCAGCGAGCAAAACAGCAGACCGGTAAACTCGCCGATTCGAAGTCCGGTATCGGTGAGAATGCTGATCACATCGGCAAGCGGGGAGTTTTTGCACAATGCGAGCAGCTCGTCAGGCGGCAAGCTGCGAACCCCATCCACCTGAGACATAATCGATGACAGGTGGGATGTTTTGCCGTCGAGGTCCGGGGGAAGACAGTCAATCTGTATGTCATCCTCTTCAATCAGGTAACTGATCAACTGTTTCAGCAAACCGTAACGCTTCTGTGCCGCAGATGGCACCTCCTGATACGGATCATCCTTTTTGCCTTTTGTCGCTTTGCGTGCAGCATCGCAGATGGATTTGAAAACAGCGGTATAAATCTCATCGTTGATTGTAAGTGCGTTGATACCATCCAGATGAGGAATCAGTTTGTCGAATTGATAACCATAATCCTTGACCGTGAGCGGAGCCCAGTTTCTTTCGCGCTGTGAAAAGGCAAAAAATGCATCCCGGTAGGTGCGGGCCAATTCTCCCAGATCGACCGCGGGAGCGGTTGAAGCCTGCCCGGAATCAAAAAATCCAGCCAGATGCATCTGTGCAATGATACCGTCAGCAATAGACGGGAAGAGGTTCTTTCGGATATCATCAATGTCCCTGCCGAAAATTGCTGTTTCGGCGGGTTTGTCGCTGTCGCTGCCGCGGAGCTGCCGTTTTGTGATCGCCTTTCCGGTTTTCGGATCACGGGGTGTAATGCGAATACGGCATGGTGTGTCACTTGCCTTGTATGAGGAGGGATACGACAGGTTTGCTTTAAAATATACGCCGTTGTGTTCAAAATCTTCCATTAATTATTGGACCTCCATGATGCCAGAATGGCATAGTTGCTGTTGATGCGGATGGTTTGCGCTGTATCGGTGTTGTTTTCTATATGGAAAATGCGACGCTGCGGAACAGACTGGTCTGAAAACGGTGTGTACCGGCGCAGTCTGAGATAGCGGGTAACGGCATAATCGTCGCACAGGGTGTCCAGGTAATGTTTCTCGTCCATCGTTGTGGCTGGCAGGCCGAACATAGCGTGGATCATGGCATCATCGGCCCCACAACATTTGGCGATGTATTTGGCATCCCGCTGTAGCAGCTCAATGTCCCGCTTTTCGGTCTGAAACCTGGATTTGCCGCTCTTCTTCGTGCGTGGAATGTTCGCTTTGGGGATGCCGGCCTGCTGCATGATCGAGTTGATGCGATCACGGATATCTTTTGCTCCAACGATTTTTCCCGAACTCATGCCGGAAAGGCGCATGTCGGCAATTTGAGCATTAGAACACCCGGAGCTGTGCAGATACTCAATATACTTCAGCATAACGTTTGCCACCCATGGAGGGAAAACGACACGCCGCAAACGATGAATCGGGAAATCGTCATTATCGGCACTGATTGCACGGCAAACAGTGTTTGTGTCCCGGATCTGTTTGGTCACCGTGATGGTGTAGCAGTTTTCATCACGCAGTTCCAGCTGATCGATGTCGCCAAAACACAGAGCGGGAATTTCGTTGGGAGCCAGACCGGTGTAGATCAGTGCAACCAGCCAGAGATCATAAAGACGATCGGCGGGGGCAAGAATGGAAAAGAGAGCGGCGCGGAATGTATCGTCCAGATGATTTTCACGGCAGCTGTTGATGATCCCACGGTTCTGGCGCTTTATGCGGGTGATTTCATCAGAGAGTCGCACTCCTTCGCGTGCAGCAGGATATCCGTTTTGCACAAGCGACTGGAACAACAGTCTGTATGCCGCCTGTGTATGGGTTTTTGCAGTTAGCGAGATGGTTTCATCGTTTTTAAGTCGACTATTGAGTCTCTGAACGATCGCCTTCTGCCGATCGGGCGACAGCTGATGAAGCTGGATGTCGCCGATCATCGGCAATATAATTCTGTTGATACAAGACCGCAGTGATGCAGCTTCTTTGAGAGATTTGTCTGCGTAAAGGGTGTCGCCCACAAAATGGACGTAATCGAGCACGGTCACGTTTCCACATTTCAAATTACTTTTCCAGAGGGGGCGAAAAAGCAATTTGGCGATGCGTTCCAGTATCGGGTAGGCTTCCCTGTGAAGGAGTTCTTCTGCCTTTTTACGGCTTTTTCCGCGGCGTGCGAGTTTGAATTCGGCATTGGGATGGCAACGTGCCTTCTTTTGGATTTCCTCCAAATCCGGGGTAATCAGCTGGGCGAGGACAGAATATTCCTGCTGACGATGTTCCAGTTCCGCAGCCAGCTCGGCATTGGTATATGGATTTTTGGTGTTGGGGTTGATCAACTTATAGAAAGCGTCATAGCTTCCTCTATATGGTTTGGTGACTTGGCGGCCGGTTCCGCCCATGATCGGAAAGTCGTTTTTGGAATGGCTCATATGCCGAATCCTCCTGAGGTTATAAGAATTTGTGCTGTTTGGTTCTTATGAAACCCCTTTTTCGGATTCTTTCCAGTTTTTTTGCATATGGCTGCGTACAATTTTTTTCGTCAAGTTCGAAGGGGAGACTTATGGTCGTGAAGGGCTTGTCCCTCCGTTCATCGAGGGTTCCTTATTATAGAAGGATTTTCGGGTTTTTTAAGACAAAACCGCCTGCGTTTTTCATTACGGATTGTATGGTGGTACATTCGTCCTTTTTTCGGTAGAAACAAAGCAAGGGAAGAAGCAGAAAATGAAGCTGCTTTTTCCTTGGGTGCGGTTATGCCCTGGCATGCTGCTTTGCCGGTTCCTTGTTGGACAGTGAAAGTTTCTTCTCTTCCTTCAATTTTTACCTTGCGTGAAGAAGCCGGAGGCTTCTTGAATCGGACAATCTCCTGCAGGGAGAACGCACAAAACAAACAACGCCCAGACATGGCGGAAAGCTCTGCTGAGTCTGGGGCGTTTTGTGGAGGCACTTCTCATTGGTTATTGAGAAGTGCCGCTTTGTTTCAGTAAGCCGTCAAAAAGGTGTTTTTTAGGAGTCGGCGTCCTCCTTGTTGGGTTGGACAGTACCCCAGGGGTGGTGAGGGGGCGCATAGATGGACGACAGCTTCAGAGAGCAATCGCCATCGTTGAAAATGTTGTGCCAGGTGCCGCAGGGCACAAAGACAGCGTCACCAACATGCAGGGTGTACGTGGTGTTCAGATGACATTTGTTGGAGCCCATCTTGACAATGGCTTTGCCGGCCTCCACTCGGATGCACTGGTCCGTATCGGGATGCATCTCAAGGCCGATGTCATCGCCAACAGGAATGCACATCAGGGTCATCTGAAGATGATGACCGGTCCAGAATGCAGTTCGGTAGTTTTCGTTTGCACGTGCGGCACAGGGAATGTTGGCTGCATAAGGGTTGGGGACGTGGTCAGTCTGGTCGCAGTTGCTGAAACAGGAATCGTGGTTCATGGGATTTTCCTCCATTTCGTTATGTGATGTTTCATAATATGCAGTCTGCCACCAGAGTGTGAATCCCCCCGATCTGTGTCGACGGCAAAGTGCTTCCTCCTGTGCGGAGCGGCCAGGGGGGATGCCGCCGTCCGGATTGGTTGCTGATGCAACTTTAATCCGGCAACCGCTCTGCCGGATTTTCCGACTGCCTGCAGAGTCCGATCCCGGGATGCAATTCGGGTGGATTGCTCAAACCACTCCGGTAGTTCAGCATCAGGGGAAACCGGACTGGAACCGTAGAATACAGAGTCAGGTCTGCTAAAGTGGATTTACATAAGAGGACATTGCCTGAAACTCCCTCCCAAGGGATTCCGGCACACGCCCTCATCTGGAATTTCACGCAGCCTTGCCATCACAGAGCCCTGCAAATCCGAAAGATAAAATCGGTATGCGCAAACGAAAATCAAATTCTTTAAAACTGGTACAAAACGGTGTGCGCAAAATCCGCTGAATTTTTCGGATTGGGGATAAAACACGGGCCCAATTCCGTTTTTTGTGCGAGAGCAATCCGGAAAAGCATCACGAAACCATGCGCGTTTGCAGAACAGATTATCCGGGCTGTACCAAATCGGATCGGTAGCGTTCCACCAGTGCCTCCTGGTATCCGGTCTGTTTCTGGTGCAGGATTGCCTGTGCCACCGGCTGCAGGAAGGGACACTGAACCTTTTCCAGCTGGCTGAGCCGGGAAGAGGATGAGATGGGCTTTGTGGAAAGGGCAATCTGATAATCTTGCAAGGTCATGTGCCAGAGGTGGAACCGGTCGCCATAGGTTTGCCACAACCGATCGGCAATGGCCAGCCCCTCCGCTCCGAGTGCAGAGATCTGGGAAGAGGTCAGCAAACAGAACTGTTCCTGCTGACGCAGCTGGGCACAGGCGGGATGCTCCCGGCCATCCGGCAGGGCCAGAATCAGGCCGCGCTGGACCGTAAAGCAGGAGATGTCATCCAGCATCAGGCCACATTCCCGGTACAGTGCCAGCCTGTCCCGGGAAAGCGAGGGAACAGACCAGCCTTTCCAGTAAGCCAGCGCATGCAGCAGCAGATGCCCGGCGGGCTTTTGTCCATCCAGTGCATGGGGATCAGTGGAAACCGCATAGCTGCACAGCGCCAGCTCCTCCGGTTCAGAGGATGTTGCCAGTCGATCCAGTGCGCAGCAGACCCAGTGCAGCCAGTGCGCCGCGGCCTTCTCGGTTTCAATGTGGGGTGCAAGCAGCTGAAAGCCGTTGCTCTTGTCCTGTGCCATGGCGTAAAGCCAGTTTCGGGTAACCGGCTGGTGGGGAAGGGCGTCCTCGGCGGCAAAAAATGCCTGTACGGCATCCTGCCGGACTGCTTTCTGGAGCGGATTGGAAAGCAGCGGCCGACCGTCCAGCCGCTGCCAGAAGTCAGCCATATCTGTAACGGCGAATCGACTGGCACGCAGGGCTTTTTCAAAATCGGAAAGCTTGTAGCGCAGGCGCGGCGGAACAAACCGGCGGCCCAGAAGACCTTCGGCGGCCTGACATTCCGCGTCGGATGCATCCTTCAGCTGAATCACGCCGTCGGAATATCCCGCAAGGGATTTTTTGCGCAGCTGTTTCAGCTGACGTTCCCAGGCAGGGAAATTGGTGAAATATCGGCAAAGTGCTTCGTCCTTCATAGCTCCTCCATCCGGCGTGTATGGCCATCCCAGTGATAGCGTACCACCGTGACCACATCCGCGTCCTGCGGCCGCCAAAGCTCGGCGATGTTCAGGCTCGGAACCGACGCATAGCAGCCCCACAGCGCCTGCGAGTTCATGATATAGTTCAGCCCCAGCTGATGAACCAGAGCGAACATGCTCTCAATGTTGGTTTCGTCCACGCCGGCAAAGGCTTCATCCAGAGCCATGAGCTGGGGGGCATCCTCGCTGGCCGCAGCATATTGGGCGGACAATGCGGCGAACAGCGGCACATACATGGCCATGGCTTTTTCGCCGCCGCTGAAGCTGTTAAAAGCGGAATCCGTCAGTTCTCGTTTTGTGGGTGCCGGGTTGACAGAATTACCCTTCTGATAATAGAGCTGGAACTCGAACCAGTTGCGGAAATCCAGTGCCTGCCGCATCAGTTCGGAATAGGTGGCAGGCACAGTACTCTGGCGGGACAGCTCCCGGGCCTTGGCGATTTTGGCGCGGAAATGGCTGGTGATCTTATCCCGGTCTGCATCGCCCATCACAGCGGGATCTTTACGCAGAAGATCGATGAGCTCGCGGGTGGTCAGCTCTTCCTGCTGATCGGCGGGTTTTCCCTTCCAGTTCAGGCTGAACCGCAGACCCATGGAGGTGTTCAGCTGTTCCATAATTTCGCTCATGCGGCGGGTCCAGTCCTGACTGTTGTTGATGCGATGACTCAACTTGGTGGTGATGGTCTGGTTCAGGATGGTTTCAAACAGACGCCGGTCCTCCATGGAAAGAATCTGCTGATCATCTTCAATGTGGCGTTCGATGTACTGGATGAAATCCAGAAGATCCATCCGCTGTCCGTTGGGATACAGGTCGATGCAGGCGCGGGTGCGCAGCAGGTTGTCTTCATTCTCGAACAGGGGGTTCAGGGTAATGCGATAGGAGTTCAACACGCTGGCATCGCGCACATTCTTTTCAAGGGAGGTGCGCAGCCGGTCCAGTCCCAGATTCCGGTCGTTCTGCCGGATGGCATTCTTTGCGGTTTCCGCCTGCTTCCAGAGTTCGTTGTCATTGCGTCCCGGCTGACCCGGCCCATGGCAGAGCTCTTCCTCAAAAATCTGGCGCTTGCGTTCCTCCTCCAGCATGTCCCGCTGTAGCCGCTCCTTGCGCTGAGACAGATCCGGCAGATCGTGCTGCAGATCGTTCTGGCTCAGTGCAAGTTCCATTTTCGCACCCTCCAGGCGCTCGTGCACCTGTGCCAGCTCCTGGCGCAGTGACTCCAGCTTTTCGGCCAGAGCCCGGGTTTCCGGCTGGTTCAGGTACTCCTCCAATGCGTCAATCGAGACCTGTGTTTTGCGCAGATTTGCCTCGTGAAAACGGATTCGGTCGGTGCATTCCAGAAGGCTGTCATTCAGCTCATCCAGCTGCTGTTCCAGATCGTTCAAGCGGCCTTCGGTGAGTTCCAGCTTCCGTTTGTCGGCGGAAATATCCTGAAACAGGCTTCGGTACTCGTCACAGCAGCCTGCTATGGCTTCATAGGTTTCGGCATTCCGCTCATAGGGCAGATCCTTGGTCAGGGGAAGCAGCTGCGCCCGGAGCGCGTTTGCCTGTTCCTGCTGACGCAAAAAACGCTGCCGTCGATCCTCATGAATGCGTTCCTTTTGCTCAATTTCAGCCCGCTGGGTGGATGCAAGCTGCAGACAGGCCGCCAGATCGGCGGTGGTGGGGCGCTGCTCGTATCCGTTTTGCAAAAGGGACAGGTCCGTTTCTACCCGATGAATCTGTTCCAGTGTGGCATGAATCTGCTGTTGCTGTTCCTCGACCTGCAAAGAAAGGGCGGCAATCTGGCGGCGCCGATTTTCCCGGCGGGTGGATGCACCGATGTAACCGGCGGGCTGCAGCGCCACACTGCGGCCCTGAATAGCGCCCTGCCGGTAGCGTCCGTCGGAGGAAAAATAGACTGTGCCCTCGGGCAGAGAAGAGATCCGACTCAGAAGGTCGGCCACATTGGCCCAGGCAGGCGCTTCGGATGCAGGGCGCAGCGCAACAGGAGCGATAGCCTGTGGGGTGTTTTCCAGATTCAGAAAATGGTCGGGGTGCTCTGCCAGAATCACGGCGGCATCCTCTTTGGCGGATTCAGGCAGCACCAGCGCATCCAGAAGGCCGGTTTCCATCAGCTGGGTTTCCAAAAGTGCCTGTTGCTCCGGTGAGAGCTGATCATCAAAATCCACCAGTTCGTAAAAAGCGGCGTGAGGAATGCCACGCTCTTTCAGCAGATCACGGGTCTGCTGAACTGCTTTGGAGCGGGGAGGAGGAAGTTCTTCCTGCTGTTCCAGCTCTCTGCGTTTGGCCGCAAGTTCATTGAGCGCCGCTTGCTGTTGAGAAGAGAGCTGCTTGAGTCGATAAAATTCGCCCTGAAGGGGACGGGCGAGGGCTTCACGGGCTGTGCGCAGCAGTTCCTGGATGGCCTGTTCCTGACAAAGACCTTCATATCCGTTCACCAGCCGGAACAGCTCCCGCAACTCATCCCGGTTCAGCCGGAAGGGGAGAGCGGGAGTTTCCAGCTGGGCAAAGGCTGCACACAGGCTGTCGCGTTCCCGCACCACAAGCTGTTCTGCTGCTTCCATCTGACTGTGGGCATGCTGCAGCTCCAGATTGGCTGCATCCAGATCCCGCTCGTAGCCGTCCAGCAGCTCCAGAGCGGATTTGTGTTGCTGCAAAAGATTTGCGGCACTGCGCAGCCGCTTTGCATACTGTGCCAGCAAGGGTAACTGAACATTGAAATCAAAGGCCGACAGGGAAGAGGGGTGATGCGCCCAGCGCAGCTCCACGTTCAGCAAATTCAGCTGCTGGAACTGCTGCTCTAAATTGTCCTGATGATCCTGAACCTCCTTCCGGGCCTGGCGCTGCTGGAGCTCCTTGCCGGAAAGAGTGGCCTGCTTTTGGCGTTCCTTCGCTTGTTCCTGCTCGATCTGAGTTTGATGCTGGCGCTTTTCCTCTTGCAGCTGTTCCAGTCGCTGAACACTGCTCTCCAGACGGCTGTCTGCCTGCAGAGTATTCAGTTGTCCGGTGAGTTCGCTCTCCCGCTGGGAAAAGTTTTTGACATCGGTCTGCGCCTGTTGAAGACGGCGTTGTGTCCGTAAGATGAAATCCTCCTTTTCCTGAACCTCCAGCTGCTGTTTTTGGACAAGATGGCGGGCAGTGAGATAGGTTTCTGCTTTTTTGCCCAGCACAAACTGATTGTAGCGGATGTATTCCTTGCGCAGCTGGCGGGCCGCCTGCAAGCTTCGCTGCAGCTCGTCCAGCTGAACCTGAATATTGTCCATCCGCTCCATGGAGTTGACCATCGGGGCAATATCGTCTTCACTGAGGGGCTGCAACGAGGAATTCAGAATTTCCCGCACCAGACGGGGCGAGAAATCCTTGCTCAGTTTTGGTTTTCGGATCTGGATCAGCAGCCGAAGAAGCCGCTCATACTGTTCCAGCTCGGCGCATCCAAACAACATGCGGTTGACCATCTCTTTGTAGTCGCTGCTTCGTTCTGCCCAGTTTTCGTTTGGTCCCAGCCGGTTGCGGACTTCCTGACGGCTCAGTGAGATATGCTGCGAACCTTTGGTTTCAAAAAGGGGGAAATCGTGTTCGCCGGTTCCGATCCGCCGTCCGTCGCTCAGGCAGAACCCCCAGAACTCCACGGGCTTATCCCGCCGGGCGCGCAGTCCCACCACAAGGGTGCGATAGAGCTGGGATTGCGGTTTCACAAATTCCAGATAGAGATACCCGGTGCTTTCCTCTTTCTCGTCGCCCAAAAGATAGTATTTCATATTGCGGTCTTTGCTGCCGAAGGCATCCAGCCGATACGGGTGAAGATCGCCATCCAGCATAAAGGGAATAAAGCTTTGGGTGGTGACGGATTTGCCCGCGCCGTTTTCACCGCGAAGCAAAAGCCGCCCATCGCTGAAGGGGAATTCCTCCCAGTCATACAGCCAAAAATTGACAAACCCCAATTTGTTCATCTGCCAGCGTTCCTGCATACGAATATAAACCCTCCCATCACTGTTTTTTCGGATAAATTCCCTGCCAGAGACTGAACCCTGGATTGAATGTAATGATGTCCTGATCGACGAATGCGAATCCCCAGTAAGACAATTCCTCCAGCACATCCTGTGCAAGTGCGGAAAGCTCTTTTTCCGCAGCGGTTTTTCCCCACTGAGCCTGATGTTCCCTGCGAAGTGCGTCCAATTCATCAAAGAAAGCCTGATAAGTCAGATGAATCCGGTCGTCCGCAGTTCGGTCAAAGATGCCACAGGCGGTTTTTTCACTCAAACGCTCAAAAAGCAACAGAATGATGTCGCTGAGCATCTGATCCCGTGGAAAGCAGTCGCCGCAGGGGACTCCTTCTTCCGGAAGGAAAAATGCCCCGTTATGATAGACCTGCAGCGTTCCGCCGATGGTTTCGTCCAGATTGTGTTCCACCATACCGCGCTGATTTTTGATGTAGGCATACACCGGGTCTGCCGGGTCTGTCCAGTACACAGCGGGCGCCAGTGCCAGCTGGCGATACACCCGATAGGTACGGAAAGTACCCCGGTCGGAATCCGGCCCGTCCACAGGAGGATTTTCAAAATCCGAAAGCGAAGTATAGCCGGAAATATCCCGGTGAAAATTCACGCTGAAATAGCGGCAAAGGCCGGTATTCTCGTACAGCACTTCCTGCTCCTGATGAGATGCAAAGGCGTTGCTTTCCCCCTCGCAGCTGTGCAGCAGACCAATTCGTTCCGAATATTGCAGTACGCGAACCAGAGAGGCGCGGCACTGATACCGCTCCCAGCTCAGTTCAGGCCAATAAGGCTTTACATAAGCGCTCAGTGCCTGTGTGAGCTCAGACAGCAAAAAGCGCTGACCGTCGTCCTTGTCCTCCAGCATCAGCAAAACACCGCACAAAAGGCAGTAGTCGCTGATTTCGGTAAAGTCGGAAATTCCGAATGCTGCATCAGCCTTGCCCGGCTCCTTGACCAGTCGAATCAATGTTTCGGTGCTGACAACTTCCCACCCGAACTGATCGCGCAGGGTGCGTCGCAGATCAGGAAGTTTGCGCCGAATCCGATAAAACAGTTCCCGGTCATCCTCTCTGCGAATCCAGAACTGATTCAAAAGGGTGCGAAATTCATCCATGGGAGTGCACCTCCTCGAAAACAAGACAATATGCGGGCATGGTCAGATTTCCGTCGGTGCAGGGAAGGACGCAGGTCTTTCCTTGTGGACAGGTTATGGTGTAAATCTGACCATATTCCGTTCGGGCACGTTTGCTGGCGTTGGCGTTTGCCTTCACGACCCAGGATAAAAGTGTTTGCCGGACCTGAGGAGAGACGGGCTCCTGGACGGATGCGAAATCCAGCCGGCCGTTCCGGATGAGACGCTGCAGCTGATTGTGCAGTTCTTGTTTCTGCTGCAGATAGGCCTGCCGTTGAGCGGCTTTTTCCAGTCCCTTGTCGGAGAAAAAGCTCTTTTCCCGGGGTGGGCGGCCTGGTCGCCGCCGGTTGCGCAGAGGGTAGAGAAAGGGCTGTGCATCCAGACAGGCGTCGGTTTCATAAATGGTTTCCGCGTTGATTCCTGTCAGATGAACTGCCTGCTGAGCACCAAACACCATGCCGGAAAGGCGATGGGCATCTGCCAGTGTGGAACAGGCGGAAAAAAGCTCCAGAAACTTTTTGTACTCGTTTTTTCGGTTGGCGCCGCCGCTGTGAGCCTGCAGAATCAGCTCGGCATTCATCAGGATCCGCTGAATAATATCGTTGGCCAGATCCAGTACATGCTGGCTGTCGCTCTGGCTGTTTTCCGTCGGGACAAACCAGTGGTAAAAGCTGTTCCAGAAGCCGTAGACCTGATCACGCAGCTGTTGGTCATAGTTGTCATCCCGCTGGATCAGACGTCCTTCGCCTTCGCGCTTCTGGGCCGCATATACCTGTTCCAGAATTTCCCCGATCCGTTCATCGGGTAGGCACAGAAGAAGCCGGCGGATTTTCTCCGCATGGCGTTGCAGTTCCAGAACAAACTCCTGCAGATAGCGAATCACCTTATCCTTATAAGGTAAAAATTCGGAGGTCTGCAGGATATGTTCTGCCTGCGAGGAATAGAAATCCCGCAGATAGTCTTGATATCGATTGGTAAGCTGGCGGAAATCCTGCTGCAGCAGATCCCATGACTGACTGATCGCATCGCTGTTCTGGACGGAAAGCGCAGACATCCGATCCACGGTATCAAGAATTCGCTCAAACAGCTGAGAGGACAGCACAGCGGTGCGCAGGTTCAGGCTTTCCAGCGAAAGGGTCATCCGCTCGATTTCCGTGGCAGCTTGAGACATGGAATAGCTGAACTGTTTGTTTTTGTATTCAGCGATGCTGCCGGGGCGATGAGGATCCTGGATGGGAACCAGATTCCGCCATTGGCACAGGGCACTAAGATCCTGTTCCAGCTCCTCTGCAGTGTATTGGGCGAAGTGGGAATCGGAGCGAAGCAAAGCCAGCAGCTGCTGCTTGTTCAAACGAATGTTTGCTTTCTGGGATTCCAGATAGAAGATCCGCATAATAGCGCGATATCTGGATGCGTTCGCTGCTGTGAGGTAACTTGCCTCCGGAATATCGCTCAGTGTAATTGCTCGGAATTGCATGGCGTTCACCGTCCGTTTTGCAAAAATCAGGGCCGCTTCTTTTGGGTAATGGGATAAAGGGCTTTACTAATAGTGTAACGGATGATATGTCCGATAAAAAGGGATTTCAAGCAATCGGAAGATTTTTGTCGGAAAGATAAAACAAGTGGCGAATGAATTGTGAAATACTTCCAAAAGCATCCAAGACGCCCAGATCATGGAACGGAAAAACGAGACTGCACTCCATTACATTGCGGGAAAAGTGGTATAGAAAAACAGGCCAAAAGAAGGGGGACAGGCGCATACCGGTTTTGCGGAAAAATCAGTTCGCTGAAAGGTCTGTTTTGGGGAAGGGTTTCCGTGTTCTGTTTTTTGCCCAAAACGCATACCGGTTTTGGAGTCGTTTCGTTCGCAAGCGCATACGGATTAATAGACGGCAACCCGGGGACAAACCCGCTTGTTATAAGGCTTTGGAGAGAAAATTTTATACCGGAAAACAGTGAGAAGCGTATACCACAAACAGGGTGAAGAGAACGTGAGTTCATTCGGGCTATTTAGAGCGGTGCGTCGGGAGGTAAAATTTATACCAAAAATGCCCGGCCGCGAACTGTTTTGGAAGCAGTTGTAGCTGGGCGTTTTCAGGGTGGGTTCTAGCTGGAAATGATCAATGGAACGGAAGAAATCATTCTGACCGGGTGATTCCTTTAAGAGTTCAGAGAGAGGTTCTATCAAACTCTCAAAAATAGCCTGTTGATTTGGGCGGCTGTGTGCTAGAATAGTATCCATAAGACAAGGCAGGGCAGTTTGAAAATTTACTGCCCGCAGGAAAAATCCGAAAAGAGCACGGTGGTTCTTTTCAGGGAGGAGAAGCAGAATGAATAACGAAACAACCGCCGTTACCAGCCCGGAGGAACGGAACAATGCACAAAAGCAAAACGTGCCTTCCATCGAGCAGTGGCTGAAGGAGGCAAAGCAACAGCCCGATGCGGACCAGTGCGGGATGTATCTGTTTCACAACGGGGTGGTACGGGGCACTGCCAAAGCACAGGTGCGCCATGGCGAGAACTCGCCGCGGGTGACGGGAATGCAGTTTTCCTTTGATCAGAAGAAGGTGGATGCAGCGGTGCAGCGCATCAAAAAGATGCCGGGCATTTTCCATGTGCGGGCATGGCTGAACAGCGGAACAATGCAGGTGGGCGACGACCTGATGCTGCTTCTGGTGGGCGGCGATATCCGCCCCCATGTGGTGGATGCCCTGCAGGCCCTTCTGGACGAGCTGAAATCCATCTGCGTGAAGGAACAGGAGCATTACGAATAAGAAGTTCTCTAAAAATCAAAGAAACGCGGCAGCAAGGCCTTTTTCGGAAGGCTTTGCTGCCGCGTTCTTTTACAGGGCTAACATTTGGTTTAAGAATGAAAAGTGATGACCCAGTTACCCCACCAGCTGAAGCAGCCAGTAGGCCAGCGGAATGGTCACGATGGAACAGACTGTCGTAACGAAGATGCCGCCCATGACGTAATCGCCTTCGGTACCGGAGGCCTTTGCCATCATGACCAGAGAGGACATAGCGGGCATGGCTGCCAGCAGGGAAACCGTCAGGTGGATGCTCTCGTCAATGGGAAGCAGACTGGTCGCCAGATAGAAGAGGACCGAAAACGCGACCATCTTTACCAGCACGATCCCATAGAATTCCTTTACCCGCAGATAGCTCCGAATGTCCATGCAGGCAAATACGCCGCCCAGATAGATCATGGCCATGGGGGTGGCTGTGGCGCCGATCTTGCTCAGCGCGGTATTCAGAAGTTGCGGCAGGGGGATACCGGTTACCACCAGCAGCACCGAAGCGACAATGGCCACCGTACAGGGGTTGATCATCTTTTTCAGCTGGAACGAGCCCTTTTCACCGGATCCGGTCAGCTGAACGCCCAGTGTCCAGAGAACCAGCTGATCCACAATGGTGAATACCGAGATGTACAGCATACCCTGCTCCGGAAAGATGCTGGAAACAATGGGGATGCCCATAAAACCCACATTGCCGAACATACTCAGCGCCCGGTATACCTGAGCCCGGCTGCCCTGCAGATGAAACAGGCGAGCCAAACCCTTGCCCAGGAAGAAGGTGCAGAAATAGAACACCACTGCCAGCCCCAGCACCGGCAGCGAGCGGATCAGGGCTGCACGATCCACACCGCTTACTGTGTTGATAAAGATCATGACCGGCAGACCCAGTTTCAATACAAAGCGGGACAAAGTTTCCAGTGTAGTGGCATTGAATACCTTTGTTTTAACCAGAAAAACGCCCACGATGATATAAATGACGAACAGACCGATCTGTTCAAGAATGATTGTAAGAATGTCCATGAATGATTCTCTGCCTTTGTTGCTGGATTATTTCAGACCCTTGTGCGGGCAGCAGTATTCCCACTGCTCCTCGCCGGTTTTGTGAACGGTCAGATCGCACACCACGTTCTGCGAGGGGTCCGGATGACCTTTCCACAACTGGTACAGCTGGGGCAGAAATTTGGGCCACCGGCTGGCCTCGTACTCCGCGTGATCCGTGGTGCTGGGAGGCTGCAGTCTGGCATGAGGATCTTTGGCAAGAATCTCTTTCACAAAATGAGGCGGTTCAGACACCGTGGTGCTTGCCACTGCTGCCGTGATGTGGCTACAGCCACCCTCACAGTCCTACCACATGTGCACGGTCATGTCCACAAATTCGTCTTTGTCGTTGAACACACCCTCCACGAGGACATGGCTCAGCGCATAGGTGAAGGGAAAGTACTCCAGTCCCAGACGGTGGATCTCTATGCCTTCGCCGCCGAACACCGGGCTGCCCTTGCCCACAGATTCGGAGATCATGTGCACGGAGTTGCCGAACCCATACTCCCAGGGAGCTTTTACCCAGCTGAATCGTTTGTGGGAACCGGGGGCCCAGAGGTAATAACCCTTTTCCATGTTGGCCCAGAACCAGTCCAGCATCTTTGCGCTCACGCCGGGAAGAAAATGCTGCGTCTGGGACTGCAGCACCCACTCCTTCTCCTGCGCCATAGCGTTCAGCTCCAGTGGGGGATATTCTGGCTGGGGGCGGCTCAGCCGCTCATAGGGTAAAATATCGATTTCGGTGTTTTACCGGGCGGGCATATAGGTCTGCCCGGCGGTTGCCTGATAGTCTGTCATGGTCCTTCCTTTCTCGTTACAGATGATACCCGATGTTATCCAGCATACAATCGGTAAACCGGATCAGCTCTGCCTGTTCCTCTGCCGAAAGACCAGCGCAGAGAGTTTTTGTGATTGCTTCGTCCGCCTGTGCCAGTTCCAGATACAAATTCCGGGAACGCTCGGTGCAGCTGATCTTTTTATACCGGCGGTCGATGGTACTGGTGGTACAGGTCACAAAGTCTTTTTTCTCCAGCCGTTTGATCATCTCGGTCATGGTTGGATGAGTTACCTGTTCGGCCTGTTCCAGATCACGCTGATTTACTTCTTTTGTACCGAATGCTTCCAGACGGCTCAACTCACCAAGGACCCGCAGCTGTACAGCCGTGAGCCCCAGCTGGTCCGCTTTTTTGTTGAGGTGCTGCTTGAATGCCCGGTCAATGATGGCAAAGCGTCTGCCCAATGAGATGTATTCCGCCATATGCTCTCCTCCTAATAGGTAGTACACTACTTATTTTATCCCTGTTTTAGTAATTCTCAATGGGTGCGGCTGACGGGAAAATGAGGCAAAATACCGCATAGCATCAATGGCGTACGGGGCGTGGTTTCCGCAGAAAAAGGGCTATTGCTTCACGAAAGTGAAGCAATAGCCCTTGGCATATAAAATGGATGTGTATCGGAAGTTTCGCGATCAATATTTCGCTGCCTTTTATTGCGGCGCTTTGCCGGAGGAATGACGTACCATCAGGCGGGCATGCAGCAGCAGCGTGCTGATGGGCACATCCGCCAATAGACTGGACAGCGCATAGAAGGCGCTTTTGCCCAGCTGGGTCCGGTCCTGCCGGATGGTGGTCATGGTGGGCTGGGTATAGGCGCAGAGGGGCAGATCGTCAAAGCCGATGATGCTCAGATCTTCGGGAATCCGCAGGCCCATCTCCTGACAGTGGATCATCACCGTGTGGGCCAGCAGGTCGTGGCTGCATACAATGGCGGTCACCTTCTGCTCCAGCAGGGCAGGCAGGTGCTTTTGCAGGCACTCGGAAAAATAATAATCGCTGCCCGCCAGGCTGTGGTCGTCCGGCAGGTTGTGCTTGCGCAGTGCATGGAAAAAGGCGCTGTAGCGCTGCTGGTTCACATAGGAACCCAGCCCACCGCTCAGATAACCGATCCGCCGGTGCCCCTGCTCCTTCAGATGAGCCACAGCCAGGTCCATGCCTTCGCTGTTGTCCACGCCCACATAGCAGGTGGAAGGGTTGGCCCGTATATAGTTATCCAGCAATACGGCAGGAGTATGGCTGGTTTGCAGCTGATGCAGCCAGGGGTCCGCCAGCGAAAGGCCCAGGAAAAAGGCCGCCACGTAGTTGTTTTGCAGCATGTATTCGTCGTAGGAAATGCTTTTCTGGATCTGTTCGTCCAGCGGTACCACGCACACCACAAAGCCCGCAGGCTCGGCCACCTTGCGAAAGCCGGTCACAATGTCGTAGCCGAAGTCTGAGGGCTCCTCGCAGGTCATGTTTTCAATAAAAAGGCACAGCTGTTTCGCGCCCCGTTTGCGCATGGAGCGGGAGTATCCCAATTCCACCGCGGTTTCCAGAACGGCTTTTCGCAATGTTTCGCTCACATCCGGCGCTCCGTTCAGCGCCTTGGAAACCGTCCCTTTGGAGATGTTCAATTTGTTGGCAATATCTTCGATTCTGGCCATGAAGCTCCTCGTTTTTTCAAAAAGAAGAAAAGATTCCTTTGCTTTGTATCCATTATAACGGCTTTTGGGCGGAAAATCAATGTGCAGGGCGGCGAAAGCAATTGATAAGACCAATGAAAAGAAGTTTCGTAAAGTTTTGAATTGCTGCTGTGGAAAGTGACGAAAGTAACTGGAAATCCTTGTGCATTAGGCAGAAAATGGCGGAATGGCCCCAGAAATCTTGACGGCGAAGGAGGAAGGGGAGTATAGTGATTACTGCGAAACTTTACGAAATAAATTGAAGGAGGAACAAGCAAATGCAGGGAAAATTTGCGCGGGCGGCAGCGGCGCTGTGTGCGGGGGCATTGCTTCTGACCGGCTGCGGCGGCACCGAAAACGCGCAGCAGACGAAAGAAAAGGTTCGACTGATGGTGTGGTCCCCTTCGGAGGACCAGTCCCAGTCCAGTGGGCAGTGGCTGCAGACCTGCTGCGAGCGGTTTGCTGAGATGCACCCGGAATGGGACATCACCTTTGTATATGGTGTAGCAGACGAGGCTTCGGCAGCCACAGCGGTGGCGCAGGACCCGGAGGCAAGCGCAGACGTGTTCCTGTATGCCAACGATACTCTGACCACCATGACCGACGCGAAGGCGCTGGCTAAATTTGGCGGCAAGTACGCCGACGAGCTGAAGGCGACCAACAGCGAAACTCTGCTGGATTCCCTTACACTGGACGGCTACATCTACGGGGTGCCCTTCACCACCAACACCTGGTACATGTATTACGACAAACGGGTGTTCAGTGAAGAGGATGTGAAGAGCCTGGATGCCATGCTGGAAAAGGGAGTTGTATCGTTCCCATTTGTAAACTCCTGGTATCTGCCCGCCTTCTATTTCGGCAACGGCTGCACCCTCTGCGGTGCCGGTACTCAGGAAGAGCTGGGCGCGGACTTCGGCGGAGAAAACGCCGTGGAAGTGACCGAGTATCTGGTGGATCTGGCGGCGAATCCCAACTTCAAGATCGATCAGGATGGCAGCGGTCTTGCCGGCTTGCGAGACGGCAGCATCCACGCTATCTTCTCCGGCTCCTGGGATGCCGCCGCGGTGCGGGAGATTCTGGGAGAGAACATGGGTGTGGCGGCCCTGCCCACCTACACGCTGAACGGGGAGGAAAAGCAGATGTACGCCTACGCCGGTTCCAAGGCCATCGGCGTGAACACCTCCACCGATTACATGGTGCAGGCAGTGGAGCTGGCCATGTATCTGGGTTCCGCCGAAGCGCAGCAGCTCCATTACGAGCTGCGCGGCGTGATTCCCTGCAATACCGAGCTGAACGAGGACCCGGCCATTGCGGCGGATGAAGTGGTTCGGGCCCAGAACGACACCTTCGACCGTACCTCCAAGCTGCAGCCCTTCGTGGCCCAGATGAACAACTGCTGGACGCCGGTGGAAAACATGGGCAAGGCGATCCGCAACGGCACGGTGACCAAGGAAAACGCCGCCGAACAGACCAAGGCGATGAACGACGCCATGAACAGCGACGGAATCTGAGAAAGGTGTGAGGTGTGACGATGAAACGGTTCAATTCCAAGCAGGCGGAAGGGTATACTCCCTATACCTGCATTCAGGCCCTGCGACAGGGCAGCGCGGTGACCCGGCTGTCCGCGTTGGTGCTGGGCCTCGGTAATATGCTGAACGGGCAGCTCATTAAGGGCCTGCTGTTTCTGGCCGGAGAACTGACGTACATATTCTTCATGGTTCGTTATGGCTTGCACAATCTGGTCATGCTGGTGACCCTGGGCTCGGTGGAGCAGCAGGAGATCTGGGACGAAGCCAATCAGGTGTTCCTTTATACCAAGGGCGACCAATCGGTGCTGCTGTTGTTGTACGGCGTGGCCACCATCCTGCTCACGGTAATTGCCTTCTGGGGCTGGCGCGGTGCGCTGCGCAGTGCCTACAAGGCGGAATGCCTGAAAAAAGAGGGCCGCCATGTGAACGGCTTCCGGGAGGATCTGGCCAGCCTGCTGGATGAAAACCTCTACCGGCTGCTGATGACCCCGCCCATGTTCTTCATCACGGCGCTTACCATCCTGCCGCTGGCCTTCATGATCTGCATGGCCTTCACCAACTACAGCCGAATCGACAACCATCTGGTACTCTTCGATTGGGTGGGCCTGGAAAACTTCGCGGCCCTGTTCGATTCCAGCAGTGTGCTGGGCAGCACCTTCTGGTCGGTGCTGGTCTGGACGCTGGTCTGGGCGGTGTTTGCCACCTTTACCAACTACATTTTCGGCATGCTGCTGGCCCTGCTCATCAACCGGAATGATACCCGGGCCAAGGGCTTCTGGCGGTTTTGCTTCGTGCTTTCCAGCGCGGTGCCCATGTTCGTATCGCTGCTGATCATGCGCACCATGCTTCAGCCCAACGGCGCGGTGAACGTGCTGCTGCGGAATCTGGGCCTGATCGCCCCGGACGCCAGTCTGCCTTTCTTCACCGACCCCACCTGGGCCAGAGTGACCGTGATCGTGATCAACATCTGGGTGGGCGTGCCCTACACTCTGATGCAGCTCACCGGCATTCTGCAGAACATTCCCGGCGATCTGTACGAGGCCGCCAAGGTGGACGGCGCGGGCCCGGTGCGCACCTTCTTCAGCATCACGCTGCCCTACATGCTGTATGTGACCACTCCCTATCTGATTGCCACCTTCACCGGCAACGTGAACAACTTCAACGTGATTTATCTGCTCTCCGGCGGTGACCCCATCACCAATCTGTCCTCCACGGCGGGCAGCACCGATCTGCTGGTGACCTGGCTGTACAAGCTGACCATCGACAAGCAGTATTACAACGTGGGTGCGGTCGTTGGCATTCTGACCTTTATCATCCTGTCGGTGGGTGCACTGTTTACCTACCGGCGCAGCAAGTCCTACAAAGAGGAAGGTGGATTTTAAGCGATGAAACGGTATAAAAGCGCAAAGGCCGCCCGGCGGCGCACCAATATCCTGGTCCATACATTGCTGGCCGCGCTGGCCGCCATCTGGGTATTCCCGGTGCTGTGGGTCATCATGACCAGCTTCCGGGGCGAGAAGGGGTCCTATGTGTCCACCTTCTTCCCCCAGACCCTGACGCTGGACAACTACACCCGTCTGTTCACCGACACGGCAGTGCTGAACTTCCCCCAGATGTTCATGAATACCCTGATCATTGCGGTATGCTCCTGCCTGCTGTCCAGCTTCTATGTGCTGTCGGCCTCCTATTGCCTGTCCCGTATGCGGTTCAAGATGCGCAAGCCCTACATGAATATGTCCATGGTGTTGGGGCTGTTCCCGGGCTTCATGTCCATGGTGGCGGTGTACTTTATTTTGAAGGCGGTGGGCCTGACCGAAGGCTCCCTGATCCGCCTGGCGCTGATTCTGTGCTACTCCGGCGGCGCGGCGCTGGCCTTCCAGATTGCCAAGGGCTTTTTCGATACCACTCCCTATGCGGTGGATGAGGCTGCGCTCATCGACGGCTGCACCCGCTGGCAGATCTTCACAAAGATCACCCTGCCCCTGAGCAAGCCGGTGATCGTGTACACCCTGCTCACCTCCTTCATCAGCCCCTGGGTGGATTTCATCTTTGCCAAGGTGATCTGCCGGGCCAACTCCGACCAGTACACCGTGGCCATCGGCCTGTGGAAGATGCTGGAGAAGGAATACATCGACAGCTGGTACACCAGCTTTGCAGCGGGCGCAGTGCTCATTTCGATTCCCATTGCGCTGCTGTTTTTGAAGCTTCAGAAATATTATGTGGACGGTATGGCCGGTGCAGTTAAGGGCTGACGGCAGTTCGTGACCGGAAAGGAATGCAGAGGAATGGATTTTAACAGCAAAGCGTTTGCGCGCCGGTTCCACTACGAGGGCAATGATCTGGGCGCCCGGCTTACCGAAGCGGGCACCGAGTTCCGCCTTTGGGCTCCCACCGCCGAAACGGTGCAGCTGCGGCTGTTCCGGTCCGGCCATGAGAGAGAAGCCTTTGAGACGCTGGCTCTGGACCGGGGCGAAAAGGGCGTGTGGTTTGCCGGTATTAATCAGCGGCTGGATGGCGTGTATTACGACTATCTGGTCACGGTAGAGGGAACCACCCGCCGCACCGCCGACCCTTATGCCCGGGCCTGCGGGCTGAACGGCCAGCGCAGCATGGTGGTGGATCTTGCCGCCACCGACCCGGAGGGCTGGCAGGAGGACAAAGCCCCTGCCCGCCAGCTGGAGGACATTGTCTATGAAGTGCATGTGCGGGAATTTTCCTGGGCGCAAAGCGGCGGTTTCCCGGAGCACTGGCGGGGCAAATACAAAGCCTTCTGCTGCGCGGACACCACCCTGTTCGATCAGGGCAGTCAGCCCACCGGCCTTGCGTATCTGCGGCAGCTGGGTGTGACCCATGTGCAGCTGATGCCGGTGTACGATTACGGCTCGGTGGATGAAGCCCACCCGGACGACAGCTTCAACTGGGGTTACGATCCGGTGAACTACAATGTGCCGGAGGGTTCCTACTCCACCGACCCGGCCCGGGGCGAGGTGCGTATCCGGGAATTGAAGGAGCTGGTACAGTCGCTGCACCGGCAGGGCTTCCGGGTGATCATGGATGTGGTGTACAACCACACCTACCACCAGGACTCCTGGCTGGAACGCACGGTGCCCGGTTACTACTACCGCACCTGGACGGACGGCAGTTGGAGCAACGGCTCCGGATGCGGCAACGATGTGGCCAGCGAACGCTCCATGTGCGCAAAATACATTCTGGACTCGGTGCTCTACTGGGCCGAAGAATACCATATGGACGGCTTCCGTTTTGATCTGATGGGCCTTCTGGATACCGACCTGATGGAACGTATCCGCGCCGCGCTGGACGAGCGCTTCGGCCGGGGCGAAAAGCTGGTGTTCGGCGAGCCCTGGGCCGCCGGTCCCACCGCCCGGAAACGGGGCGTTCGGTCGGCAGACAAAAAGGCCCTTGCCGGGCTGGACCCGGAGATTGGCGCCTTCTGCGACGGCGTGCGCGACGCGGTGAAGGGCCCGGTGATGTATCGGGAGAAACCGGGCTTTGTGAATGGCGGTAGTGGTTTTGAGAAGAGAATCCTGCACAGCATCACCGCCTGGTGTGGGCAGGCGCGGAACTTCCGTGCGGCAGCGCCCTCCCAGGTCATCACCTATCTTTCCTCCCACGACGACATGACCCTGTGGGATAAGCTGGTGGTCACCATGGACCCGCAGCAGAACTTCGACGCTCCGGCCCCGCAGGTGATGCGGGCCAGCCAGTTGGCGGCGGCCATCTACATGACCTGTCAGGGGCGGCTGTTCCTGCTTTCCGGCGAGGAATTCGGCCGCACCAAGCAGGGGGAGGATAATACCCACAAAGCGCCCATCGAACTCAACCGGCTGGACTGGGAGCGGGCCTGGCAAAACCGGGAGCTGGTGGAATACTACCAGGGCCTCATTGCCCTGCGCAAGCAGCTGCCCGCCTTGTGCGACAAGAGCGAACAAGCTGGCCGGCGGCTGCTGCATTCGGAGGTGCCAGCAGCCCGGTGCGTGACGGCCCTGCTGGAAAACGGCGGACGCTGGAGCAAAATTCTGCTGGCCTACAATGCCTCTTCCCGTCCGGTGGAGCTGGAACTGGAAGAGGGCGAGTGGGAGCTGCTGGCAGACGAGCGCAGCAGCTCCTGGTGGCAGGAGCACCCCGCTGTGCAAAACGTGCAGGTGCAGCCCATAGCCGCGATGATCCTGGGCAAACGATAACAACACAATTATAAGAGGGGAAACCAATGCGGTTTATATATGGAAAACAGG
Source organism: Allofournierella sp. (assembly GCF_017889395.1). Classification (NCBI taxonomy): domain Bacteria; kingdom Bacillati; phylum Bacillota; class Clostridia; order Eubacteriales; family Oscillospiraceae; genus Allofournierella; species Allofournierella sp. Next base: position 30,461 of record NZ_JAGHKE010000035.1, read on the forward strand.
ATTTTCGCAGTCAGGAACGCGGGCAGGAAAGCTGCTGGCTGGTGACCAACGGTCTGGGCGGCTTTTCCTCTCAGACCATCACCGGAGCCGCCGCCCGCAATGACCACGCGGTACTGATGGCCTGCACCCAGGCGCCCAACCACCGCTGGAACCTGATCCACCGACTGGAAGAGGTTCTGGAAACCGAGGGCGGGGCGGAGCATCTGTCCAGCCAGCAGTTCCGGGGCCTTCCGGCGGAGGAGGGCTGGAAACATATGTGCAGCATGGAGGTGGACGGCCTGCCCCACTGGTGGTATCAGCTGAACGGTGTGCGGGTGGAAAAGGAGTTGGCGCTGGACTGGGAGCGCAACACCCTTGCGGTGCGCTACCGCATCGGCAATGAATCCGGCGCGGACTGTACGCTCACCGTCACACCCTGGATGCAGTTCGTGCTCAAGGGCAAGGATCTGAGCGCCCGGCAGCGATTTGTTTTCCGGGAGGGCGCGGTGGAATCCGCCGGGCTGCGGCTGCACATCGGCACCAACGGCCAGTTGCAGGAAACGCCTTTGCGCCGCCAGACGCTCTGGTATGCCTACGACGCCTGCGACGGCCGCCGGGCCGCCGGGCACACGGCGTCAAACGTGCAGATTTCCATCACCGTTCCGGCGGGAGTGGAGAAAACACTGGACATGGTGTTCTCGCTGGAACAGGAGCTGTCTGCCGCTGGTAAGGTGCTGCAAAACGCAAAAAAGCGGCTGCGGGCGCTGGAACAGCAGAGCGGATTCCGTCATTCGGCGGCCCGTCAGCTGGCGGTAAGCGCCGACGCCTTCATCACCCAACGGGCCTCCACCGGGGCAAAAACGATTCTGGCGGGCTACCCCTTCTTTGAGGACTGGGGGCGGGATACCATGATCGCCCTGCCCGGCTGCACACTGGCCACCGGCCGGTATGAGGATGCAAAGAGCATCCTCACCACCTTCCTGGAGCATGAGCGGGGCGGCCTGATGCCGAACCTCTTTCCGGAAGGGGGCAACGAGCCCATGTACAACACGGTGGACGCGGCACTGCTGTTCATCAACTGCATCTGGCTCTACCGGGCTTACACCGGCGACGAAGCCTTTGTGCAAAAAGCCTGGTCGGTGATGAAGCGGATCATAGAGGGTTACCAAAAGGGCACGGAGTTCGGCATCCACATGGAGCCGGACGGCCTGATCGCCGCCGGGCAGGGGCTGGATCAGGTGACCTGGATGGATGTGCGCATCGGCGACATTCTGCCCACCCCCCGCCACGGCAAACCGGTGGAAATCAACGCCTACTGGTACAACGCGCTGCGGATCATGGAGCGGCTGGCCCCCGAGATGGGCGAGGCCTGCTGGAACCCCAGCAGGAAAAGCTGGTGGTGCAAACGGTGCTTCGGCATCTGTACACGCCGGTGGGCCTGCGGACGCTTTCGCCGGAGGATGCGGAATTCCATCCCACCTACGGCGGGCCGCAGCAGCAGCGGGATCTGGCCTACCATCAGGGAACGGTGTGGCCCTTCCCACTGGGAGCCTGGTATCTGGCTTATTTGAAAGTAAATGGATATTCAGCACAGGCAAAACGGCAGGTAAAGCAGCAGCTGGCTGCGCTGGAACCGGCGCTCAGAGAGGGGTGCGCCGGCCAGCTGCCGGAAATTTACGACGGGGAAAACCCCACCGCCTCCCGGGGCTGCTTTGCCCAGGCGTGGAGCGTGGGTGAGCTGTTGCGGGTGTACGAAGCCCTGGAACGCCCCCGGATGGAACACTGAGAGAAACGAGAGGGAAACGTATATGGAACAGAGACTGCAGAGCATTCTGAACAAGCACTACGGCAAAAATCTGGACACCGCCACCGATCAGGAAGTCTATACCGCCCTGATGCTCTACACCAAGGAGCAGCTGGCCGCCATGCCCCGTACCGAGGGCAAGCGCAAGCTGTATTATGTATCGGCGGAGTTTCTGATCGGCAAGCTGCTCAGCAACAACCTGATCAATCTGGGGCTGTTTGATGAGGCAAAAGAGCTGCTGGCCAAGCACGGACGCGAACTCACCCTGATCGAGGAAGCGGAAAACGAGCCCTCGCTGGGCAACGGTGGTCTGGGCCGTCTGGCTGCCTGCTTTCTGGATTCCATCGCCACGCTGAACCTGTGCGGCGACGGTGCGGGCCTGAACTACCACGACGGCCTGTTCTATCAGAAGCTGGAGAACAACAAGCAGAAGGAAGAAAAGAACCCCTGGATCACCCCGGAAAGCTGGCTCACCGACACCGGCGTGCGTTTCGATGTGCCCTTCGGCGGCTTTTCTCTGCGCTCGGTGATGTACGACATGGGCGTGCCCGGCTACAACGGGCAGCGCAACAGCCTGCACCTGTTCGATGTGGAGACGGTGGACGAATCTATCATCGGCGATTGCATCTCCTTTGACAAGAGCGACATTGCCCGCAATCTGACTCTGTTCCTTTATCCGGACGACAGCGACGAGGCAGGCCGCCTGCTGCGGGTGTATCAGCAGTATTTCCTGGTGAGCAGCACCGCCCAGCTGATCCTGAAGGAGACCCGGGAGCGGGGCGGCAGCATCGAGAAGCTGCACGAGTTCGTGGTGGTGCAAATCAACGACACCCACCCCACCATGATTATCCCCGAGCTGATCCGCCTGCTCACCGCCGAGGGCATGAGCATGGACGACGCCATCCGCGAGGTGAGCCTGACCTGCGCCTACACCAACCACACCATTCTGGCCGAAGCGCTGGAAAAGTGGCCCATGGATTTTATGCGCAAGGCAGTGCCCCAGCTGGTGCCCATCATCGAAGAGCTGGACAAACGGGCAAAGCAGGTGAGTGCCGATCCCCGGGTTGCCATTCTGGATGATCAGGACCGGGTGCACATGGCTCATATCGACATCCACTACGGCTACAGCGTAAACGGCGTGGCCGCCCTGCACACCGAGATTCTGAAGGAATCCGAGCTGCGGCCCTTCTACGAGCTGTATCCGGAAAAGTTCAACAACAAGACCAACGGCATCACCTTCCGCCGCTGGCTGCTCCACTGCAACCAGCCTCTGGCTGCCTTCATCGAGAGCCTGATCGGCCCCGGCTTCAAAAAGGACGCGGCAGAGCTGGAAAAGCTGCTGGCTTTCCAGAACGATGAGGAAGTGCTGCACCAGCTGCGCCGCATCAAGACCGAAAACAAGCAGGCGCTTGCCCGTTACCTCAAAGCCACCCAGGGCGTGGAGCTGAACGCCGATTCCATCTTCGATATTCAGGTCAAACGCCTGCACGAGTACAAGCGCCAGCAGATGAACGCTCTGTACGCCATCTACAAGTATCTGGAGATCAAGGCCGGCAAGCTTCCCGCCCGTCCCATCACCATGATCTTCGGCGCGAAGGCAGCCCCCGCCTACACCATCGCCAAGGACATCATCCATCTGATTCTCTGCTTGTCTCAGCTGATCGAAAGCGATCCGCAGGTCAGCCCTTATCTGAAGGTGGTCATGGTGGAAAACTACAACGTGACCAAGGCGGAAAAGCTCATTCCCGCCTGCGATATCTCCGAGCAGATCAGCCTGGCCTCCAAGGAGGCCTCTGGCACCGGCAACATGAAGTTTATGCTCAACGGTGCGCTCACTCTGGGCACCCGGGACGGTGCAAACGTGGAGATCGCCCAGCTGGTAGGCGAGGAGAACATCTATTCCTTCGGCAAGAGCTCCGAGGAGGTCATCCGCCTGTACGACGAGCAGGCCTACTCCTCTGCCGCCCTTTACGACGGCGACAAGGAGATTGCCCGTCTGGTGGACTTCATCATCGACAAAAAGATGATTCGCATCGGCGATGTGGAAAGCCTGTGCCGCCTGTATAAGGAGATTGTGGGTAAGGACTGGTTCATGACCCTGCTGGATGTGAAGGAATACATTCAGAAGAAGGAAGCGATGCTGGCGGATTACGAGGACGAACTGGCCTGGAGTCGCAAGACTCTGGTGAATATCGCCAAGGCGGGCTTCTTCTCCTCCGACCGCACCATCGCGGAGTACAATCGGGATATCTGGCATCTGTGAGGATGAGCGAATGAAAGAAACAGGAATTCTGCTGGCGGTATCCTCTCTCCCATCCCGCACCGGGGTGGGGGAGCTGGGCCGGCCGGCATATGAGTGGATCGACCTGCTGGCCGGGAACGGGGTGAGCATCTGGCAGATTCTGCCCCTGAACCCCACCGGTTACGGCAACTCCCCCTATCAGCCCTATTCCTCCTGTGCGGGGGATGAGCTTTATCTGAGCCTGGAACTGCTGGCACAGCAGGGCCTTTTGCCCGAGGTGCCGGAGTTTGCCGGAGCCAACCCGGGCCGGGTAAACTATGAAGCGGTGCGCGCCTGGAAGGAGCCGCTGCTGCGTGCCGCCTGTGCCGCCTTTCAGCCGAACGAGGACTACAACGCCTTCGCCCGGCAGGATTGGGTAAAAAGCTACAGCGTGTTCCGGGCCTTCAAAAAGGCAAACGAGGGCCGCTGCTGGCTGGAATGGCCCCAATGGCAGCGGGACTGGCCGCAGACCCGGCAGGGGGATCTGAGCGAGTTTACCGAAGAGATCGCCTACCACAGCTTTTTGCAGTATCAGTTCTTGAATCAGTGGAAGGCTGTGCGGGAATATGCCCATGAAAAGAGCGTGCGCATCATGGGCGACGTGCCCTTCTATGTGGGGGTGGACTCGGTGGACGTCTGGGCCGGGCGGGAGAACTTCCTGCTGGACGAGGACGGCCGCCCCACCTTCATCGCAGGGGTTCCGCCGGACTATTTCAGCGCCACCGGCCAGCGGTGGGGCAACCCCATCTACAACTGGGATAAGATGCAAAAGGATGGCTTTGCCTTCTGGGTGGAGCGCATCGGCTACAATCAGAAGCTGTTTGACATCATCCGCATCGACCACTTCCGAGCCTTCGATACCTACTGGAAGATTCCGGCCTCCTGCCCCACTGCAATCGAGGGCGAGTGGATCGAAGCGCCGGGCTATGAGGTGCTGGACACCCTGTATGAAAAGATTCCGGGGCTGGAGCTGGTGGCGGAGGACCTGGGCGATCTGCGCCCGGAGGTCCTGGAGCTGCGAGACCACTACCACCTGAAGGGCATGAAGGTTCTGGAATTTGTGCTGGATGCGGCCGGCCGATATGTGCAGGACACCGGTTCGAACAAGGCTTGTCAGATCCACTACACCGGCACCCACGACAATGCCACCCTGAAGGAATGGTACGAAAGCCTGCCCGTGGCGCACCGGCGAAAGCTGCGCCGCTGGCTGAAGCGGCAGGGGTTTGGCACCGGCAGCGTGGTGGAGCGGCTGAACCGCTGTGCGCTGGCAAGCCCGGCAGAATGGACCATCCTGCCCGCACAGGATATCATGGAGCTGAACGCCAGTGCCCGCATGAATACCCCCGGCACCGTGGGCTCCCCCAACTGGGAATGGCGGCTGGCCGATTTTGACCGGGTGGCCCGAGCGCTGCATGCGCTTCGGTCTGCAATTTTACAGCGGAGGAAAGCAAAATGAATTTTGCGGCGGTCTTTCACCGGGCCCAGGCCCCTTACAGCTATGCATTGAATCCGGACGAGCTGGCTCTGCGTTTGCAGACCGGCCCCGAGGTGGAGCGGGTCTTTTTGCACTGGGGTGACCCCTTTGAGGCAGGTATTCTGGGCGGTGCGGAGCGCTGGCAAGGCCAGCGGCAGGAACTTGCCGAGCCACTGCGGCTGGAGCACTGCCTGTGGTGGAATGCCACCATCCGCCCACCCTACAAGCGGTGCCGCTACTATTTTGAGCTGCATCAGGGCGGCGAGGTCTGGTTCTACGGGGAGGACGGCTTCTGTACTCCGGAGCAAAACCGGCGGGAGGAGCGCCCGGCGGCGTTCCATCAGCCCTGGATGAACCCGGCGGACATTCCCGCCCCGCCCCAGTGGGTGCAGGATACGGTGTGGTACCAGATCTTCCCGGACCGCTTCTGCCGCGGTGCGGCCAGCAGCTGCCAGACCCCCTGGCGCACCGGCCCGGTGACCAACGAGGAGCGCTTCGGCGGCGATCTGCCCGGCATCTGTGAAAAGCTGGATTATCTGGCCGGGCTGGGCGTAAACGGGCTGTATCTGAACCCCATCTTCGCGGCGGACTCGGTGCACAAATACGATACCCGGGATTACGAGACCGTGGACCCGGATTTCGGCACCAATGAAGACCTTGCCCGCCTGGTAAAATCCGCCCACGAGCGGGGCATCCGGGTGATGCTGGACGCGGTGTTCAACCACTGCGGGGCCAGCTTCGGCCCCTGGCAGGATGTGCTGCAAAAGGGCCCGGCCTCCCGTTACTGGAATTGGTTCATGGTGAATCGCTGGCCCGCCCCGGCCCCTGGCCGCGACACCCGGGACAGCCGCTATTATTCCTTCGCCTTTGCATCCAATATGCCCAAGCTGAACACAAACAAGCCGGAGGTCATCGAGTATGTCTGCGGCCTGTGTGAGCGCTGGGTGGGGGAATACGGCGTGGATGCCATTCGCTTCGACGTGGGCAATGAGGTATCCCACCGGCTTTTGAAGGAACTGCACCGGCGGCTGCGGGCTATTCGCCCGGACGTTTACCTGCTGGGAGAGATCTGGCACGATGCCTCCCCCTGGCTGGAGGGCGACGAGTATGACGCGGTGATGAACTACCCGCTGCAGCAGGCGGTGAAGGGCTTCTTTGCCCATTCGGACAAAACTGCCCGCAGGTTTGCATGGGATCTGTACCGCTGCATGGGCATGTATCGCCGCCAGACCGGGCAGGTGATGTTCAATCTGCTGGATTCTCACGACACCGACCGGCTGTTCACCCGGGCGGGCAGTGAGGATGCCTTTTTCCAGCAACTGGCCATGCTGCTCACTCTGCCGGGCAGCCCCAGCATTTATTACGGCACCGAGATCGGCCTGCCCGGCGGGCACGATCCGGACTGCCGCCGCTGTATGCCCTGGAATCGGCTGGACGAGCCGGAAAACAGGGGGCGTATCCGGCAGCTGAAAGAGCTGATCCGGCTGCGGCGTACCCTGCCTGAGCTGCGGGAAAGCGGGCTTTCCTTCAGGGAAACCGAAGCGGAGAGCCGAAATGTGTATTACCGGCGGGGCGATGTGGAGGTGCTGCTCAACTGTGGTGAAATGCCCTGGCAGCTGCCCGGAGCAGGGCAGACCCTGTTTTGCCGCGGCCTGCGGGAAAATATCCTCGCTCCCGGTGGTGTGTGCATTCGCCGGATGAGTGAGTGAAACAGACGGGAGGAAAGCGATGGAAACGATCCGCGCGGTGGTGTTTGATCTGTATGGCACTTTGATCCGCATCCACACCGATGAGGAGAATCTGAATCGAGTCTGGAAACCGATGACCTTCTATTACGGCTACAATGGGGCAAAGTATAGCAGCCCCGACCAGCTGCGCCGGGCCTATCGGTCCGAGGTGCGCCGTCGCCAGCGTGCGGCGGATGCACGCTTTGGCCCGCGCGGGCATGCTGCTGCGGGTCTCTTCCACCGATCAGGCCGAGCTGTATCCCGGCGCACACCAGCTGCTGGACACACTGCGCAGCGCAGGAAAAAGGTGTGCCTTCTGTCCAATGCTCAGCGGCTGTTCACCTGGCCGGAGATGACCATGCTGGAGCTGTGCGGCCGATTTGACCGGATCTTACTCTCCTCTGACTGGGGTGTAAAGAAGCCCTCGCCGAATTATTTCAATCTGGTGCTTCAGGAATGCGGATGCCCACCCGATCAGGTGATGATGGTGGGCAACAGCATCCACGACGACGTCGAGCCCGCCCGGGCGCTGGGCATGCGCACCTGCTTTTTGAATACCGACGGCTTGAACGAAGCACCGGAATGCGACCTTGTCTGCGAAGGCGCGGATTACGAAAAACTGTTGCAAATGATACTGCCCGGCGCTGCATCGGACGGCGCGCGGTAAGGAGGAATCACAATGCTGGATAAAACAAAAAAGGACTGGTGGAAATCCGCCGTTGCCTACCAGATCTATCCCAAGAGCTTCCAGGATACCACCGGAAGCGGTGTGGGCGATCTGCAGGGCATCATCAGGCGGCTGGACTATCTGCAAACGCTGGGCATCGACGTGATCTGGCTGTCGCCGGTATGCGCCTCCCCACAGGTGGACAACGGTTATGATATTTCGGATTATCGGGCTATTGATCCCATGTTCGGCGATCTTGCGGATATGCGCCAGCTGATTCAGGAGGGCAAAAAGCGGGGCATCGGCATCATGATGGATCTGGTGCTGAATCACAGCTCCGATCAGCACCGCTGGTTTTTGCAGGCAAAGACCAGCCGGGACAATCCCTATCATGACTATTACGTCTGGCGGGACGGGACCCCCGACCAGTTCCCCAACGACATGCAGGCGGTATTCGGTGGCCCGGCCTGGGAGTGGGTACCGGAGGTGGGGCAGTATTACTTCCACCAGTTTGCACCCCAGCAGCCGGACCTGAACTGGGAAAACCCGGCCCTGCGCCGCGAAATCTACGACATGATCCTGTGGTGGATGGAGCAGGGGGTGGAGGGCTTCCGGCTGGATGTGATTGACCAGATCGCCAAGGAACCGGACAAGAAAATCACCAACAACGGCCCCCGGCTGCATGAGTTTTTGCGGGAGCTGAGCGCCGAAACATTCCAGAAGGGCTGTCTTGTTACTGTGGGCGAAGCCTGGGGTGCGGACATCCCCCGGGCAAAGCTGTACAGTGCGCCGGACGGCAGCGAGCTTTCCATGGTATTCCAGTTTGAGCAGATGGTGCTGGACCAGCAGCCCGGCAAGGACAAATGGGACCTGGCGCCGCTGCCCTTTGTGAAGATGAAGCAGAGCTACGCCCGCTGGCAGCAGGGGCTGCACGGCTGTGGCTGGAACAGTCTGTTTCTGAATAACCACGACCTGCCCCGCATCGTTTCCCGCTGGGGTGACGACGGGGAATACCGGGTGCAGTCCGCAAAATTGCTGGCCACCATGCTGCATGGCATGCAGGGCACACCGTACATTTATCAGGGCGAAGAGCTGGGCATGACCAACGTTCGCCTGCCGCTGGAGCAGTATCAGGATGTGGAGATCCACAACATGTACAAAAAGCGACTGGCCGAGGGTTACCCGGAAGAAGAGATTCTGCGCTCCATCTACGCCAAAGGGCGGGACAACGCCCGTACCCCCATGCAGTGGAATGGTCAGGAGAATGCCGGCTTTACCACCGGCACGCCCTGGCTGCCGGTGAACCCGAACTATACGATCATCAATGCAGAGGCTGCTCTGGCGGACCCGGATTCGGTGTTCTGGTATTACAAAAAGCTGATCGCCCTGCGCAAGGAATATCCGGTGTTTGTGGAAGGCGATTTCACCCTGCTGGAGGAAGAGCATCCCAGCCTGTTTGTCTACCGGCGCAGCACCGAAAATGAGCAGATTCTGGTGGTATGTAATTTCTCGGGGACGGATGTGTCCTGGAATCTGCCGGCCGATTGGAATACAGCCGAGATGCTGATCGGCAATTACCCCGACCGGATGCAGAGCGTTCTGCGCCCCTGGGAGGCAATGATCCTGCACCGCGTTTTGTAAAAAGAGCATCCCGGGATTGGAGAGGGTTCGGAAAAGGCGGCACTTGTTGTGCCGCCTTTTATTTTTGATTCGTTGAACCGATAACGCTGTTTGAGGCTTCTGTCGTTAAGTACATCCGAAATAGGGCCGAAGGGGGACGCGAAAAGCTTTTGCCGCTCCCTGTTATGGTGCTATAATAAGAAAAATAAAAAAGTGTGCGGCCCGATAAAAAAGGGCAAAATGGCCCAAGCAGCGGGGAATAGAAAGGAGACTGTGGGAAATGACAGAACGGAAAAAGATGCAGGAAGGCCTGCTGTATGATGCAAATTACGATGAAGAATTACTGGAAGAACGCATACGCTGCAAGGACCTGTGCTTTGCATACAACCAGCTGCGGCCCTCGTTTGTCGGTGAACAGGAGAAAATCATTCGCCAGTTGTTCGGCAAAACCGGCGAGCGGTTTTGCATCACCGCGCCCTTCTGGTGCGACTACGGGTGGAACATTGAAATTGGCGAGGATTTTTACACCAACCACAACTGCACCATTCTGGACGGGGCAAAGGTGACCTTCGGGGATCATGTGTTCATTGCGCCGAATTGCGTCTTTTCCACCGCAGGGCATCCGCTGGATGCAGAGCAGCGCAATCAGGGGCTGGAATATGCCTATCCCATCACGGTGGGGGACAATGTGTGGATCGGTGCGTCCGTGACGGTGCTGCCCGGCGTGACCATCGGCAGCAACACGGTGATTGGCGCGGGAAGCGTTGTCAACCGGGATATTCCGGATGGTGTGGTAGCCGTGGGCAATCCCTGCCGGGTGCTGCGGGAAATCACCGAAGAGGATAAGAAGAAATACTGGAAAGGGGAAAACAAATGAAGTTTGATGTAAATGCTTTGCAATGGACACGGCAGCCGGAGAACAGTGTGATTGCCCCGGACCGGATTGAAATCGTTACCAAACCGCATACCGATTTGTGGCAGAGAACCTACTACCATTTCCGGAACGACAACGCCCCGGTGTTGCAGATGTCCACTGCGGAGAATTTCTTTTCCTTTGTGGTGAAAACGGAATTTTCCGAGAGTCATCATCGTTTTGACCAGTGTGGCGTGGTGCTGTATCTGGACAGTGAAAACTGGCTGAAGGCCTCCATTGAATACGAAAACGAGAGCTTCCAGCACCTGGGCAGTGTTGTCACCAACCACGGCTATTCGGACTGGGCTACCACCGAGATCGCCGCCAGCGTAAAATCCATGTGGTACCGCCTAAGCCGCCGGGAAGACGATTTCTGCATCGAGTGTTCGGAGGACGGCGAGGTGTTCCATCAGATGCGCGTCTGCCACCTGCACGAAGCGAAGGGCGAAATTCGGTTCGGCGTATATGCCTGCAGCCCGGAGGACTCTTCTTTCCGTGCAGTTTTCACGAACATGGAGCTGACCGAATGCAAATGGCTGGCTCACGATGGGCAGGCGCCGGACGAAGTTGAAGAATAACTGCACAGCAGTCCGCTTGAAAAGGGAGAAGAACTCGCTGTGCACAAAATAAAGAAAGAGCTGATAACACACAAGTAATGTTGTTCTTGTGTGTTGCCGGCTCTTTTTGCAGGTTTATGAAATGGGATTAAAACTCTTTGCTCTTGTGAATCTTCACAGAAACAAAATAGGAGATAAAGAAGAGGAGAATTGCAGCAACGGTCCCGGCCGCTTCCACCAGCGGATGCCGCATATTCATACCGCCGGTCCATTTGGAAAGGACTGCGGCGAGCAGCAGCTGCATTCCAATCGCGCCGAATGTGGATAAAAGCAGGATCAGCTCGTTTTTCTCGGTGCCAAGCTTTAAAACGAGCGGGTACATGACAGCGATGGAAAAGAAGGATAAGGTAAGCCCGACCTCAAAACCGCGAAACAAGGTGGACAGACTCATGGAATGCCCGCTGATGAGCGAGAACAGAATGGTGACGGTACCCATGAGAATGCCCAGAAGAAGCAAAAGCACAATGGAAATGTACTTTGCCAGAACCAGAGTACTTCTGCTGACCGGAAGGGTAATTTCATATTTGCTCCATTTGGAGATCTCGTCCGCCCGTAGAGAGGTTCCGATATTCACGACGAACAGAAAAATCTGAACAGCGATGATGAACTGGGTGGCTGCAGGGCTGATGAACAGGGAAGAAACCGCCAGAAAAGCAGACAAAGCAAACGCCAGAATGATGTTACTCTCCATGGAATAGAGATTGTTTCGAATGAGCCCTCTCATGCGGCCTCTCCTTTCACGTAAAGAAGCATGATTTCGTCAATGGAAGCGGGAACAACCAGTGCCTTTGGATACTTTTTCTGAATTTTGTCCCGGTCGGCAACCAGTGCCTGCCACTCATAATCCATCTTCCGGCAGACGATGAGATCCGCCTTGTCCAGTGCATCGAATTGCGCCGCGCCGCATTTGAGAATTCCGTACTGTTCGATCAGTTCATCCTTGGGTTTGGAAAACACGACTCTGCCCTTGTGAAGAAACACGATGTAATCGGCGATCTTTTCCAGATCACTGGTAATGTGCGAGGAAACCAGAATGGAATGGGTTTCGTCCTGCACAAACTCCAAAAGCAGATCCAGAATATCGTCACGTACCACCGGGTCGAGACCGCTGGTTGCTTCGTCCAGAATCAGCAGCCGGGAATCGTGCGACAGAGCAACGGCAATTGCCAGCTTCATTTTCATTCCCTTGGAAAACTGCTTGACGGGTTTGTTGGCCGGCACAGAGAACTTCTCCAAAAGCTTCAGAAAGGTCCCGTCGTTCCAGGAACGGTAAATGTCCCGCATCACATGGCTGATCTTGCGAGGAGACAGATTTTCCGGAAAATTGTTGCCGTCAAATACCACACCGATCTGCTCCCGGGTCTCGTGATCAAGTTTTTCCTTACCCAGAACGGAGACACTGCCGGACTCTGTTTGAATCAGGCCCAATGCGGCGCTGATGGTGGTGCTTTTTCCGGCACCGTTCTCACCGATCAGCCCCACAATGGAGCCCCGGGGAACGGAAAAGGAAACGCCATCCAGTACAAAATCCGGATAGGTTTTCTTCAAGCCTGAAATGGTCAATGCGTCGGTCATTCTCGGTCATCCTCCTGATACATGAGTGTCAGCAAGTCGGTCAGCCGTTCCAGAGAGATTCCGCTGGCACGAGCGATCTCGATTGCTTCGGCAAACTTTTCCTCAATCTTTTTCTGCTGCTCTTCCAGATAGAATTCCTGATTCTGGGCAGATACATAGCAGCCGTTTCCCGCAGTGGTTTCAATGAAGCCGTCCTCCTGCAGGCTTGCATAGGCCTTTTGTACGGTAAGAATGCTGATGTGAAGGGATTTTGCCAGCGACCGAACTGAGGGAATGGCATCTCCTGCCTTCAGCTCGCCGCTCATAATGGCCGCTTTGATCTGGGAGGAAATCTGCTCATACAAAGGCCGGCTTGCCTTGTTGCTTACAACGATATCCAAATGCTCACCACCGTTTTATCCAACTGTATTACTACAACAAGTACAGTATAGTACGCAACGATACAGCTGTCAAGAGCAATCGAAAAATCGGCATTGTGTCTTCACTTTATCACTGGAATATGATAAAATAAAAAGCATCCTGCAACGCCGCAGAAAAAGCCCGGCGAAAAACGGCTTTTCAATCAGAGCCGCTGGAATTATAGGATAAGGAGCATATCGCAATGAAGCAGCCCGCAAGCCCACAATTGATGCTCGTCATTTCCATGGTCGTATTCGGCACCCTGGGATTGTTTGTGCGGAATATTTCGGTGTCATCAGGGGAGCTCGCCCTGTATCGGGCGATTCTGGCGGCACTGCTGCTTCTGGTCTATTTTGTGGCAACAAAGCAAACCATCCCGTTCCATAAAATACGAAAGGAACTCCCGCTGTTGCTGCTGTCCGGTGTAGCCATGGGGTTTAACTGGCTTTTGCTGTTCGAGGCGTACAAGTACACCACCGTATCGGTGGCAACCCTGAGCTATTATTTTGCGCCGGTGATTGTGACGGTGGCCTGCCCAATCCTGTTCAAGGAGAAGATGACCGGCAAGCAGTGGATCTGCTTTGCCATGTCCACCCTGGGAATCGTTTTAATCACCGGAGTGGGGGATATGGCGTCCGGAAGCAATCATCTGCTGGGAATCGCCTTCGGTCTTGGTGCGGCCTGCTTCTATGCGACGGTGATTTTGCTGAATAAATTCATCCGAAATGTGGAGGAGATCCACCGCACCTTTCTGCAGTTCATTGCCGCAATTCTGGTGCTGATCCCCTATGTGGGCATTACCAGTGGCGTGACACTTTCCAAGCTGGATGCCACTGGTTGGGTTTGCCTGCTTGTGGTGGGGCTGGTGCACACTGGCCTTACCTATTGCCTGTATTTCTCCTCGCTGAAAGAGTTGCCGGGGCAAAAGGCCGCAATATTAAGCTATATTGATCCGCTGGTGGCAGTTCTGGTGTCGGTGCTGCTTTTGCGGGAAAGCCTGACTCCCATGCAGGTGGTGGGGGGTCTGCTGATTCTGGGCTTTACCCTGTGGAACGAGATAGCGCCAAAAGCGAAAGTCACCGGCTGAACAAATTTGTGGCAACGAAGAGCCGTCCTTCCGGGAAAACTTCCGGAAGGGCGGCTCTTTCTGTTCGGGATGGAAACGGCTGCTGGTTCAGAGCACGGATTCCCAGATGCCGTGCAGGTTACAGGCGGCGTATACACCGCGTATGCTCTCGTATTTGTCCAGACGGAAGGTGGTGGAGGGGGTGTCCCCGGCGGCGAGATAGTGGACATGGAAACCCAGGTTGGTTTCCAGAAAAATCCACAGAATGCGGTGCTCCGGGCTCATGGGGTGCGAGATCTGGCCCACCTCGATCAGAATGTCCATACCGTTCTGGTGAAGGACAGGAACGTGCTTTTCCACAGCGGCGTCTCTGGTACTTGGGATTACTTCCGTCATGGGAGCGCCGCAGCACTCCATCGGAACGCCGGAATCGGTCAGTTTAACGGCAAGGTTGCCGCAGTGTTCGCATTGATAAAATTTCATGATGAACTCCTTTGTTCAGATGGATGAGTGGTGTTGAATGGTCTGTGCGGAACGCTTTTCCAGAATGACAGTGACCAGATCGCTGATGCCGTCTGCGGCAAGTGCTGCGCCGAATACCATTACGACCAGCTGCATGGTGGTGAAAGGATTGACGATGATCAGTCCGCCCAGAAGGATCGGGACGATGGACGAAAGCAGCATGGGAATCATGCCGGGGTGCTGTTCCCGAACACCCATGTAGGCCAGGGGAAGTTTGCCGACGCCGTCTACCAGAAGCAGGGAACCGAGCACGAGCGGCAGAACCGACAGCACGGCCTGCGGCCAGATCAGGGAAAAAGCGGCGAATGCGGCGGGAAGAACGGCGAGAAATACGTCGCCCGGGTTGCCGCAGCCCATTTTGCGGGCCTGCAGATAGCGGATCAGATGGATGAGTCCGTATGCACCGGCTCCGGCGGCAAGTGCCCAAACGAAAAGGGTACTGCTGGCGGCAGGAAACACAAAGAGCAGAATGCCCATCAGAATATACAGTGCAGCCACCCAGACAGAAGCGGTACGAGTCCAGAAAAATTGAAACATAAATTGCCTCCTAAAAATTAGAATAAACAGAAGACGGGGATTTGTTTTGTGTCTGCTGTTTTGTTGTTATCATCGTACCATTTGCGGCTCCGGGAATCGGTGTGCCAGACAACGGAATTCTATTTTTAGGTAAATTCTCTGAAAAGCGCGTAGTGAGGATGCATCCGTCAAGCTGTAATTCTCAGAGAAAAAGGAGAAAATCGTTTTGAAGAAGGTGTTCGACTATACGAACAAAATTAACGGTGAGAATAGAAAAGCAGAAGAACTTTCTAAAGGGGATTCGGTAAAATTGCCAACAAGCATCCGGACTTGTAGTTGCTTTATACAAAACTTATTTGAGAAGATTGACAACATTCCAATAAAATGATAAACTATATACAGTGAATATACAAAATATTGTATATTGAGCGCGTGCTCCGGCAGCAAACAATGATGTGAGGAGGATTGAGTATGGACGATCTGCTTTATCAGCGGCTTGGAATTGCTGTGAATTACCTGGCACAGGATTTTCTTACGCGTAAGATCGGAGATCGCATTCCTCCAATTTCCCAGTATCAGGAACAGCTGGGTGTTTCACGTGGGACAGTTCAAAACAGTCTGAATTATTTGAAAGAACGGGGAGCCATCACTCTGGTGAGTCGGGGGCATCTGGGCACATTTATTGAAAATCTGGATTACCACTGCCTGCAGGAGTGCTCCTTCCGCAAGGAGTTAATGGGTGCCATGCCGCTGCCGTATTCTTTAAGCTATCAGGGCCTGGCAACGGCGCTGTATCGCAGCTTTCCGTCTATTTCCTTCAATCTTGTCTATGCCCGCGGCGCCGAGAGCCGTTTGCGTCTTGTTACCACAGGTGCCTGCCAGTTCATCGTTTGCAGCCGGTATACCGCGAAAAAGGCGATCGAGGGAAAGCAGCCGGTGGAAGTTTTGATGGATCTGGGGGCCGGGTCCTATCTGAGCCGACATGTACTGGTTATGCGGCAGCCAGGAGTCCAGTCGATTCAAAGCGGAATGCGGGTGGCATATGATCGCTCGTCTCTTGACCAGAAAGCGCTTACCGAAATGGTGTGCAAAGGGGTGCCGGATGTACAGTTTGTGGAGCTGCATGCGTACCAAACGGTCGCTGCAATCCGCGCCGGCCAGATTGATGCAGGTGTGTGGAACCTGGATGAAATTGTGGAATCCGAGTCCTCGGACCTCAATCTGGTTTCGCTGGATGGCATCATGGATGTGACCGCGTTCTCCTCGGCAGTCATTGTTGTGCAGAAAAACGATGCGACCACATCCAAGTTGTTGAGCCATTGTCTGGATGGGGAACGCATCCGGCAGATTCAGAATGATGTGAAACAGGGTGTTATTCATCCTGATTATTGAAACAAAAAGAAATTATCATCGGGAGGATACTGTTGTGCTGAAAGAACGGATCAAAATTTTGAAGAACGGCGGCGTGATCAGCCAGGAGG
>NZ_JAGHKE010000036.1:0-19430 GCF_017889395.1 Allofournierella sp.
CTGGCTCCAGCAGACCAGCCGCCCCTTTGACCCAGCCACCGCCGTGGACTTTCTGGCCCCGCGCCGCCCCCGCCGCCTCAAGCGGCCGGAGGACTGACCCCTTCCAACGCAGCAAAAAAGCGAAGCGCCCGGACCATCGGTCCTGAGACACTTCGCTTTTGTTTTGCTCAAAGACCGGCCCAGTCGCTGTGCTGGCGCAGCCTGCGGCGGATGCCCGGGCCGTCCTGGGCCACCTCCAACAGCCCCTCGCGGCAGAAGGCCTCAATGCGCAGCGCCAGCCAGCCGTCGCCCACGCCCAGCTGGTACCGGCCCAGCACGTTGCCCACCAACGAAGCCTCCAGAAATTCCTCCGGCAGCCGCTCCAGCTCCCGCAGAAGGAAGCTGTCGTAAAAATTTTCCGGCACGCTCTGTAAGCCGCCGTTCAGGCAGACCCGCAGGGGCGCGTTCTCCCGCTGCAGCTCCTTCCAGCGCCCGGCGCAGGCCTGCAGAAGGGCGGGCTTTGCGGTCTGGGCCAGCGGCAGATACCGCCCCCACTCGCCGGGGCTGATCTCGCCCCAGCCGGTGTAGGCCATCATGGTTTCGCCCTCGCCGTATTCCCACACCGGCAGCTTGATCAGCTGCACCGGCCCGTGCTGCTCCAGCTCGTGCAGCTTTGCCAGCAGCCAGCACAGGCCGCAGGCGTCGTCCGGGTTGTCGCTGTACCAGATGCGCAGCTCCTCGCCGTTTGCGCTGCGGGTGAGCACCGTTTGCAGGTTGGCCTGCAGCTCCTCCAGCGACTCCTCGATCACCCGCTCCCGCTCGGCGGCGCTGCCCCCGAAGCTGGCGGCAAACAGCCGTTCCAGCAAGCGGCGGCGGCCCTGGGGAAACTGGTTTTCCGCAATGTCGCCCATGCTCCAGCCCGCCTCCAGGCTGAACACATTGGCCGGGTCACCCCCCAGGGGCTGGGCTTCTTCCCACTCCCGGCGGGCCCGCTGCTCCGCTGCCTGCTGAGCGGCCTGCTGCACCCCGGGCGCGGGGGCGGCGCATTCCTCCCCCTCCCGGGCGGCATAGAGCACGCTCACCGCGCCGGTGTACTCCCCCTGGCCGTAATGCTGGGCCATCTTCAGGCTGCCGCAGGCGCTGCGGCTGAACACCACATCCATCATATCGCCGTCTCCTCCTTTATGCCTGCGCCAGCGCCTTCACCGCGCCGATCAGCTGCTCGGCGCTCACGGCAAAGGGCATGTTGCCCATGTTGCCCGCCGGGTCCAGCGCCACCCGGGCCAGCTCGGAAAGTTCCTCGCCGGTGATGTCCGCAAGCGCCAGGTCCGCAAGGCTGGTGGGCAGGCCCACCGACTTGCAGAAGGCCCGCACCTGGGCAAGGTCCTGCCGGGCCCGCAAGGGCTGCGCGCCCAGCCGCTGCTCCAGCACCAGCTGCACCTGCACGCCGAAGGCCACCGCCTCGCCGTGGACCGCCCGGTTTGCCCGGCCCAGACTGGCGATGCCGTTGGCCACCGCGTGGGCCGCGGCCAAACCGCCGCTCTCAAAGCCCACGCCGCTCAGGTAGATATTCGTCTCCACAATGGTTTCCAGCTCCTCGCCGGGGCATTTCTGCGCCGCCTGCTCCATGGCCTTGGCCCCGCAGCGCAGCAGATTGTTCCAGCACCCCTGCGCCAGGCACAGCGCCGCCGCGCCGGGAGCGGTGCCGAAGCTGTTTTTGCCCCCTGCCTCGGCGCAGGCCCGGGCCTCGAACCAGGTGGACAGCGCGTCCCCCATGCCCGCCGCCAGCAGCCGGGGCGGAGCGGCGGCGATGTGGGCGGTGTCCGCCAGCACCAGATCGGGGTTTTTGTCCAGATACAGATACCGGTCGAAGATACCCTCCGGGGTATACAGCACCGCCAGGGCGCTGCAGGGCGCGTCGGTGGAGGCCACGGTGGGCAGCATCACCATGGGCGCGCGGGCAAAAGCCGCCACGGCCTTGGCCACATCCAGATGACGGCCGCCGCCCGCGCCCGCCACCACCTGACAGCCGCTGGCCTCAAACCGGCGCACCAGCTCGGTGATCTCCTTTTCGCAGCAGGCCCCCTCGAAGTCCACGAACTCCACCCCGCCCGCGCCGGGCAGGCCCTCCTCCACATCCCGCCGGATGCGCTCGATGCCCGCCGCGTCGCTGATGAGGAACACGCCCTGCCCCAGCCGCCGGGTATAGCGGCCCAGGCGGCGCAGCGCCCCCGGTCCCTGCACATACCGGCTGGGTGCGCCGGTGCGTTTGTCCTGATCGGTCATACAAAACTCCCCTCCCGTTTTCGGTTTCTACTAACAGAAGTATCACAAACCGCAGCACTTTGCAAGGGTAAAGTTCCCCAACCTGCAAAAAGCGGCCCCGGGCAAAGGCCCAAAGCCGCTTTTTGCAGATGATTTGCGGCAGCCGGCCAAGGAGTGAGGGGACCGGCTGCCCGAGAGAAAGGATGAAAAAAGGATATTACAATTCGGATATTGCAATTAAAATATTCCAAATCGGAATCAAGGAAAAGGGATACTCAGCGGCGGGCGCCTTCGTACAGCTCCGGGTCGCTGAAGAACTCTTTGGTGGCCTTGCGCACCTTTGGGAACAGCACGATCATGGCGATCAGGTTGGGGATGGTCAGCAGCGCCAGGGCGATGTCCTGGATGGTCCAGACCATTTCCACCTTCAAAAGCGCGCCGATGATGCAGAAGGCCGGGAACACATACTTGAACTTGTCGGCAACCTTTGCGCCGAACACATAGTTCAGACCCACGAAGCCGAAGTACCACTGGCTCATCAGGGTGGTGGTGCTGAACAGCAAAAGGCAGATGGAAACCACATAGCGCAGCGGCTCCCACACGGTGGCAAAGGCGTTGAGGGCCAGCACGTTGTCCGGCACGCCGCTGCCGATGACGCCGGTCACGCCCAGCACCAGGCCGGTGATGGTGCAGATGACGAAGGTGTCCAGGAAGACCTCGGTGACGCCGGTCATGCCCTGCTGCACCGGGTGCTTCACGTTGGCGGAGGAGTGGATGACGGGGGCAGAGCCCTCGCCGGCCTCATTGGAATAGAGACCGCGGGCCACGCCCTTCTGCATGGCGATGATCATGCTGCCCATCGCGCCGCCCGCCATGGCCCGCAGGCCGAAGGCGCTCTGAAAGATTTCGGCGAAGACGCCGGGCACCTTGGGGGCGTTGATCAGAATGATGACCAGGCCGCCCACCACATACAGCAGCGCCATAGTGGGGACCAGCTTCTGGGCCACATGGGCCAGACGGTGCAGGCCGCCCAGAGTCACGATGAAGATCAGGGCCACCAGCACGATGCCGGTGATGAGGGGCGCAACGCCGAAGCTCTGGTTCATCACGCCGCTGATGGTGTTGGACTGGATGAAGTTGCCGCCGATGATCTGGGTGACCATGAACAGCGCGCACAGCACCGCCAGCCAGGGGGCGTGCAGGCCCTTTTTGATGTAATACATGGGGCCACCCACCCACTGGCCCTGCTCGTTGCGTTCACGATACAGAAGGCCCAGCACGATCTCGCTGTATTTGGTGGCCATGCCCACGAAGGCGGCCACCCACATCCAGAAGATGGCGCCCAGGCCGCCGGCCACCACCGCGGTGGATACGCCCACGATGTTGCCGCTGCCCACGCAGGAGGCCACGGCGGTGCAAAGCGCCTGGAAGGAGGTGATGCCGCCGGCATCCTCTTCCCCGTTCTTTTTGCCCCGGATGGGCTCCCACAGGGTTTTCTTGATGATGTAGCCGAAGTGGCGCACCTGCACCGCCCCGGTCACGATGGTATAAAGCACGCCCACGCCCAGCAATACGAACATGAGCCAATCGCCCCAGAGTTTGCCGTCGATGAATTCCAGGGTGGATTGCAGTTGATCCAACATGGGTCTTTCCTCCTATTATTCATACGCTACAAGGCCCCGGCAAGCGCCGCAAAGATTCGGGGTCATGCGGGGGGCGTTCAGTCCCACTCCAGATAGATGGGGTTGGTCCAGGCGGCCCGGCCGAACCGGTCCACCACCTCCACACGCACGTAGCTCTCGTGGCCCTTCAGGGTGTGCTCGGCGTGGGTCAGGGTGTCCTTGCGCAGCTCGCCGATGACGGTGCCGCCGTCGTTCACGATGTTGCCCGCCACAAAGTTCACCCGCTCGGCCTTGGAGCAGTCGATCCACACCTTGCCGTCCTTCACGCCCCAACCGTAAATTTCGGGGCCGGCGGAGGAGTAGTAGTTGCCCTTGATAAAGTTCTCCACGATGGCGTCGTGGGTCAGGCTCTCGGCCTGCACGCAGATCCAGCCGCCGCAGGCGTCGTCAAAGAGGCCCTCGTTGTGGTTGTCGTCGCTGGCAAAGCCGTTGATGCGCTTGCCTGCCCGCAGCATCCGGTCCCACTGGACCAGGCCGCTGCCCACCGCCGCCTCGTTGGTGGAGTTGTAGTTGAACACTTCCAGAGCGGTCACGCCGGTGGTGTCCATGAATTCCTCATCCAGCACACGGCTCCAGACCGGGTGGTTGTAGGTGACCACGCAGCCGTGGGCCCGCAGCATGTCGCTCAGCTGCTGGGCGGCCTTCGCGCCCTCCCACTGGCCAAAGAACTTGATGGGGGGCAGGTACTGCAGATGGCCGAAGGTGCCCTCGGGGGCATTCTTCTGCATCTCGCTGGTGCCCAGGATGCCGTGCATGTGGTGCAGCTTATAGCGCTCGTTGGTGCCAATGGCCCGGTAAAGTACCGCGGTGGCCTCCAATCCGGGCAGGATGATGAAGTCCTCGGTGTTGAACTGGGCCCGGTGGTCGGTGTAGATGTCGTGCTCGGACATGCACAGGAAATGGTAGCCGTGCTCCTTGTACTGGGCCACGTTCTGCTCGGGGGTCAGCATGCCGTCGGAAATGGTGGTGTGGCTGTGCAGGTTGCCCTTGTAGAAGGACCCGCAGCCCGTAAAGCCGTGGTACTCACGCATAGGTTTTGGTCACTCCTTGTCGTTTGTTTGGGCCGCCCGGCTGCGCGGGTCTTGCCTCTTGGTTTTAGAATAGCATACAAATCCGTGGATTTCCACCACGGATCTGTATGCTACGCGAATTTTTTTATGAATTCAGACGAAGAACGCAGGGGTCCTCGTGCAGTTTGCTTACTTGCCGGCCTGCTGATGCTTCTTGATGCGGCCAATCAGGAAGGTGGATACGAACACGCCGATCACGGCCCAGCCGATCATCACGCCGAACACCACGCGGTAGCCCGCCATGCCGGGGAAGCGATCCAGGAAGTTGCCGTACATCAGGTAGGCGAAGGAGTTGGGCAGGTAGATGACCAGGCTCGCCAGGCTCATGGCCGCGCCGGTGATCTCGGCAGGGACCTTTACCTCGTCCATGGGGGCGAAGAACACAGCGCGCATGGTGAACACGATGGCGCCGAAGCCCAGGGTGCAGGCAGCGCCCACGATCCAGTTGCCGGAAGCGCCCAGCGCCTCGTGGGGGATCAGCATGAACAGGACCATGGCCACGATGCAGACGATGAAGCCCATGCGGATGTGTTTGGCGCTGGACTTGTGCACCTTATCGGACATGAAGCCGCCGATGGGGCCGCCGACCATCTTCAGGCCGTACTGGTTGATGATGCCGTAAGCACCCACCGCGGTGGCGGGCAGCAGGTAGATGTTGTTCAGGAAGGGGATGAAGTAGGTCAGGCCGCAGTAGATGCAGTAGACCACGAAGCCGTTCAGCGCAACGGCCCAGATGTCCACGCTCTTGAGGGCCTGCACCATGCCGCCGAAGGCGGCGGTGGCCTTGTTCAGCTCCTTGCCGTCGGCGCCCACGCGCTTCTCGTCGTTGGGCACGAAGATCAGGCACAGAACGCCCGCCGCGATGGTGGCGCAGGACAAAAAGATCAGGCCGGCGCGCAGGGCGGCAGCGCCCTCGCCCATGGCACCGAAGATGGCCAGCGCGGTGCCCGCGATGATCACGTCCACAACGCCGCGGCCCATTTCCAAAAAGCCGAACATACGGCCCTGGGTCTTCTCGTCGCCCAAAAGGCGGATGGCCTTGAGCAGAACGGGCCAGTAGGTGACCTCAGCCAGGATGGCGATCACGCCGAAGGCTGCCAAAAAGCCCCAGTAGGGCGGGAAGGTGGCCAGGTAGAAGCCCACCAGGCCGATGCCGATCAGGCTGCCGCCGATCATGTACTTCTTGCTGAACATGTCGCAGATGTAGATACCGGCGATCAGGCCGATGGTCTGCACGATGCCGTAGGCGCTCATGGCGCCGCCGATCTGGGTGTTGGTCAGGCCCATGAACTCCTGCATGGGAACGTAGAACATATCCTTCATGCTGCCCAGCTTGAAGGCGATGCCGCCGGACAGGGTGAGGATGCAGAAGGTGAACCAGCGGTTCGGAGCCGCCTTCATCATGGCGGTCTTGGTCTTGTTGCTCACTTGAATTCCTCCTCGAAAACACACTCTCTTTTTGTTCTCTTTTACATCACGGCGAAGCCCTCGCCGCGGAATACTGTTGTCATCCGGCGGGCCGCCCCGCCTTGGGAACAATCACAGTATACTTGCGATTCAATTTGGTTTCAACCCCTTTTCCCCACTTTTTCGCAATTAAACAAAGAAATGCCCGGCTTTTTGTTCATTCTGCCTGTTTAATTTTTGCATTTCTCCCGGTATACTAAATGTAAAGCCAACAAAATCGCAACTTTCTCCCAACCACTCCTCCAGCTTTCCGGGGAGCGGCGGGGGGAGCGGAGTTGGGATTTTTCTGCGAAACAGTATTCAAACCCGGCTGCTTTTGCTATAATTTGATGCAGAAGAAGCGGGCGGTTTGCCCCGACAAGCGCACAGGAAAGGGCGGAACAACAAATGCTTGCGAAAAAACGGTATTCCATTATATTAGAGCTGCTGGACAAGGAGGGCACGGTGCACACCGCCGAGCTGGTGGAGGCGCTGGGCGTTTCCTCCGAGACGGTGCGCAAGGACCTGGAGGAGCTGGACCGGCAGGGCAAACTGCGGCGCATCCACGGCGGCGCGGTGCCCCTGCAGCAGCCGGAGGCCCCCGCGCCCATGGTGGGCTATGTGGCGCTTTCCACCCGGAACACCCTGCACATGGAGGAAAAGCAGCGCATCGCCCGGCGGGCCGCGGCCATGGTGGAGGAGGGCCAGGTGGTGGCGCTGGACTACGGCAGCACCAGCCAGGTGCTGGCCCAGGCACTGGCCGCCCGGTTTGAGCGGCTCACGGTGGTGACCAACTCCATCCAGAACGCGCTGCTTCTGGCGGACAAGCCCGGCTTCACGGTGATCCTGACCGGGGGCATCCTCTCGCGGGACGAGCGCACCCTGGTGAACGACTTCCCCACCGGCATATTGAACTACGTGCATGTGGACATTCTGTTTTTAACCGTGACCGGCATCGACCCGGTGGCGGGCCTGACCGACCAGCGGCTGGGCGAGATCTCGATGCAGAACCAGATGCGAAACGCCGCCAGCCGGGTGATCGTGGCGGCGGATTCCAGCAAATTCGGCCGGGCAAGCCTGGTGCGCATCTGCCCCATCAGCGCGGTGGAGGCCATCGTCACCGACGGCGGAGTGGACCCGGACCAGGCCGCCGCGGTGGAAAGCTGCGGCGCAAAGCTGATTATTGTATAAGCACCCATAAAAAGGAGAACAGAGCATGTTGAATGTATTCGATATCGTGGGCCCGGTGATGATCGGCCCCTCCAGCAGCCACACCGCGGGCGCGGTGCGCATCGGCCGGGTGGCCCGGGCATTGCTGGGCTGCGAGCCGGTGAACGCCCAGATCCTTCTGCACGGCAGCTTCGCCAAGACCTACAAGGGCCACGGCACCGACAAGGCCCTCATCGCGGGCATCATGGGCATGGCCACCGACGACGAGCGCATCCGCTTTTCGCCGCGCCTGGCCGAAGAGGCGGGCCTTTCGGTGAGCATTCTGCCCACCGAGATCGACGGCGCGCACCCCAACACCGCCCTCATCACCCTCACCGACGCCACCGGCCGCACCGTGAGCGTGCAGGGGGCCAGCGTGGGCGGCGGCAACATCCTCATCACCCGGGTGAACGGCATGGAGGTGCACATCTCCGGCCAGTACAACACCCTGATCGTGCTCCATCAGGACACCCCGGGCATCATCGCGGCGGTGACCGAGCTGCTGGCCGAAAGCCAGGTAAACATCTGCAACTTCCGCCTTTCCCGCCAGAAAAAGGGCGGCGTGGCGGTGATGACCATCGAGATGGACGGCGGGCTGGACCCGGCGCTGAACGGGCGCATCGAGGCGCTGCCCCACATTTTGAGCTCCACCATGCTGCTGGCCAACTGACACAGGGCGCGGGAAAGAGAGGTACCTTATGAGCATTGAACTGAAATACGATTCCGTGGCGGCACTGGTGGCCGCCGCCGAAAAGGCGGGCGAGCCCATCTCGGCGCTGGTGCTGCGCCAGCAGGCCGCTCAGCTGGAAAAGACCGAGCAGGAGATCTACGACCAGATGGCCGAGACCTATAAAGTAATGGCCGCCTGCATCGAGCCGGGCTGCGCCGAGGACCTGCGCAGCACCAGCGGCCTGACCGGCGGCAGCGCCTTTAAAATGCGCAAGGCGGTGGAAAACGGAAAAACCCTCACCGGCGGCGTGCTGGGCGGGGCGCTCTATCGGGCTCTGGCGGTGAGCGAACTGAACGCGGCCATGGGCCGTGTGGTGGCCGCGCCCACCGCGGGCAGCTGCGGCATTCTGCCCGCTGCCCTTTTGACCATGCAGAACGATCTGGGCTGCTCCGAGCACGACTGCGTGATGGCCCTGTTCACCGCCAGCGCGGTGGGCATGGTGATCGCCACCAACGCCTGCGTGGCGGGGGCTCAGGGCGGCTGTCAGGCCGAGTGCGGCAGCGCCGCGGCCATGGCGGCAGCGGCCATTGTGGAGCTGGCGGGCGGCACCCCGGCCCAGGCCAGCGATGCGGTTGCCATTGCCCTGAAGAACATTCTGGGCCTTGTGTGCGACCCGGTGGCGGGCCTGGTGGAGATCCCCTGCATCAAGCGCAACGCCTCCGGCGTGGCCGGGGCCTTTGTGGCGGCAGAGCTGGCTCTGGCGGGCATCGGCAGCGCCATTCCGGCGGACGAGACCATCTTCGCCATGAAGAAGGTGGGCGACGCCATGAGCAGCAGCCTGAAGGAGACCGCCGAGGGCGGTCTTGCGGCCACTCCCACCGGCCAGAAGCTGTATGAGCAGGTGTTCGGCGCGACCCCGGCGGCGGGCGGCTGTGCATCCTGCGGCGGCTGCGGCGGGCGGTAACATTCGGAACATTCAAAACACAGACCAAAAAACCAGAGCAGGGGCTTCCCCGCTCTGGTTTTTTGGTCCCTTTTTTGAGGGGCAACAAACAAAATGTGAGGTGATCGCTGTGGAGCAGTCCAACGTGCTGGCCGTGCAAAAGCGGCGGGTGCTGGCGGTGTGCGTGGCCGCCTACACGGTGTCTTACCTGCTGCGCACCAATCTTTCGCTGGCGCTGGAGGACCTGATGGAGGTGCTTTCCATCGGGCGGGGTCAGGCCGGCCTTGTGAGCACCCTGTATTTCTGGACCTACGCCTCCGGCCAGCTGCTGGGCGGCTGGCTGAGCGTGAAGCGGGACCCCAAGCGGGTGGTGGCGCTGGGCCTTGCGGCCAGCGGGCTGTGCAATCTGGCCATCGGCTTCTGTTCCGGCTACTGGGCGCTGGCCGCGCTGTGGACGGTGAACGGTCTGGCGCTGGCGCTGTTCTGGCCGCCCATTCTGCAGATCACCACCAACTGGTTCGAGCCGTCCGAATACCTGAAGGTCTCGATTCTCTTGAGCCTGCCCACCACGCTGGGCTATCTGGTGGCCTGGAGCGGCCTGGGCGCGGTGCTGCGGGCGGCGGGCTGGCGCTGGGTGTTCTTCTGCCCGGCCATCATCGCCTTCTGCTTTTTCTGGGTCTGGCTGCGGGGGTTGAAAGCCAGCCCTCAGGCGGCGGGGCTTTGCTACCGGCCCGCCGCGCTGGCCGCCCCCGCCAAAAAGGAGGAGCCGGACCAGCCCCGGCAGCGGGGCAGCCTTGTGCGGGCCATGCTCACCCTGCCCATGCTCAGCTTCGCCTTTGTGATTCTGGCCCAGGGCTCCACCAAGGAGAGCATCAACCTGTGGGCCCCCACCCTGCTGCAGCAGCTGGCGGGGCCGGGGCAGGAGGGTCTGGTGGGCCTGTTCGCCGCGGTCATTCCGCTGTTCAGCACCGCCGGGCTGCTGGCCACCGGCTGGCTGGTGCGGCGGCTGCACGGCGGGCAGGAGGGCGCGCTGCTGGCCCTCACCGGGGCCGGGGCGGTGTGCGGCTGGCTGCTGGTGGCCTTGCAGAACAGTCTTGCGGGCCTTGTGGTCTGCCTGGGGCTTTTGCTGGGGCTTGTGTACGGCGTGACCACCATCCTCACCACCCTGCTTCCCCTGCGCTTTGCCCGCACCGGCCAGAGCGCGGCCTTCACCGGCATCTTCAATTTCCTGGCCTATGTGGGCGCGGCGCTGGGCGGCGCGCTCTCCGGCTGGGTGAGCGACCTGTGGGGCTGGCAGCAGGTGTACCTGCTCTGGGCGGCGCTGGCCACCGTGTCCGCTCTGGCGCTGTTTGTGAGCGAAGCCTGGCAGTATTTCAGCTGGCGGTACTTGGGGCACTAACACACCCTTTGCCGCCGGTCTCTTGAACATTCTTCCGTGCCCGGAGGGGGACTTTCATCCCTTCCGGGCGTTCTTTTTGCCTGGGCTCGCCCGGACTCGCCCCGCCTCGCCCGGCTTCGATTGGGGGTCCCCCCGGCAAAAATTTCGCAAAAAAGGCAAAAAACCGCCAATTTTTGCCCCAGGTGGGCTTTGTATTCCTACCCGCCATCTGTTAAAATACAGACAACGGCACCACTTCCCGGCCCGGGCCGGAAGCTGGCCGCCGCCCGAATGAATATTCGTTCCAAACTTTTCTGCATAAGGTTTTACAGGCGGCATGCCCGCCTGAATAAAAAGGCGGTCCCGCAAAGAAACCGCCGGAGAGGAGTACACCCATGGAGATCCTGCTTTCGACCACCACGGCCATCTGGCTGTGGGCCGCGCTGCTGGCGGTTTTCGTTGTGGTGGAGCTGGCCACCGCCAACCTGGTCACCATCTGGTTTGCCGTGGGCGCGCTGGCGGCGCTGGGCGCCAGTCTGTTCACCCCGAGCCTGCTGTGGCAGGCGCTGGTGTTCCTGCTGGTAAGCCTGGTGGCCCTGATCGCCACCAAGCCGCTGGTCAGCCGGGCCCGCGCCCGCAAGCCTGCCGCCGCCGTGGAGCTGGACCGGAACATCGGCCGCACCGCCCAGGCCCTTGAGGACCTGCGCCCCGGTGTGGTGGGCCGGGTAAGGCTGGACGGCGTGGACTGGAACGCCGTGACCGACAGCCCCATCCGGGCCGGCGAGCGCTGCACCGTGCAGTCCATCGGCGGCACCACCCTGACCGTGGCCCCCGAAAAGGCCCCGGCCATGCAATAACCCCTTTGCAACAGCGATTTTCGATTTTAGAAACGAAACGGAGGAATGATTATGCCTACAGTACTGATTGTTTTGATCCCCATTCTGGTCATCCTGCTGCTTTTGCTGGTCAGCTGCATCAGCATCGTGCCTCAGGCCAACGCCTACGTGGTGGAATGGCTGGGTGTGTACCACGCCACCTGGGGCGCGGGCTTCCACTTCAAGGCCCCCTTCCTGATGCGCGTCGTCAAAAAGGTGAGCCTGAAGGAGCAGGTCGTGGACTTCAAGCCCCAGCCCGTCATCACCCGGGACAACGTGACCATGCAGATCGACTCGGTGGTCTTCTTCCAGGTGACCGACGCCAAGATGTTCACCTACGGCGTGGAGCGGCCCATGAGCGCCATCGAGAACCTGACCGCCACCACCCTGCGCAACATCATCGGTGATATGGAGCTGGACCACACCCTCACCAGCCGCGACGTGATCAACACCAAGATCACCGCCATTCTGGACCAGGCCACCGACAAGTGGGGCATCAAGGTGAACCGGGTTGAGGTGAAGAACATCATCCCGCCCGCCGAAATTCAGGACGCCATGGAGAAGCAGATGAAGGCCGAGCGCCTGAAGCGCGAAGCCATCCTGATCGCCGAGGGCGAGAAGACCGCCGCCATCACCAAGGCGGAGGGTGAAAAGGAAAGCGCCATCCTGCGGGCGGACGCGGTGCGCGAGCAGCGCATCCGTGAGGCCCAGGGTGAAGCCCAGGCCATCCTGGAGGTGCAGAAGGCTCTGGCCGACTCGCTGCGGATGCTGAACGAGGCCGCTCCCAACGACAAGGTGCTGGCCCTGAAGGGTCTGGAGGCCCTGGCCAAGGTGGCCGACGGCCGCGCCACCAAGCTGATCATCCCCAGCGACATGCAGAACCTGGCGGGTCTGGTCACCTCCATCAAAGAGATGGCCACCACCGACACCGCCGCCAAGTAAACAAACCAAACAGCGCGGCCCCGAACCGGTTTTCCGATTCGGGGCCGCTTTTTTTGCGCCCTTGCTCCGGAATTTGCAGTTTCGTTACATCTCCTTGCATACACCGTGCCCCGCAAAGGGCTATACTGGGGCCAGAAAATAAGCCGGGAGCATCTGCTTTTTCCGGCAAAAGGAGGCCCTTTTTATGAAACGCGCAAACCGCCTGACCGCCCTCTTCACCGCCTGCCTTCTGCTGGCGGGCTGCGCCGCCGCGCCCCAGTCGGTCAGCCTCCCGGCCCGGAGCAGCGCCCCCGCCCAGAGCAGCACCCGGAGCGCCGGAGCCAATCCGGACCTGGCCGGGCTGGAGCTGCAGGTGCTGCCCGAAATGAGCGCCGTCACCGCCGAGGGGCTTTATACGGTGGACATGCTTCCCCTGCCGGACGGTTCCATCCGCATCCTGTACGGGGATTTTGCTTCCTCCAGCCTGCATCCCCTGTGCAGCCTGCCGGGCTGTGAC
Organism: Allofournierella sp.; assembly: GCF_017889395.1. Lineage (NCBI taxonomy): Bacteria > Bacillati > Bacillota > Clostridia > Eubacteriales > Oscillospiraceae > Allofournierella > Allofournierella sp. The sequence continues at coordinate 12,956 of NZ_JAGHKE010000036.1, forward strand.
CACACCGGGTCGGAATGTCAGGGCCGTCTGATGGCTTACGGCGGCATCCGCCCCATGGTCATCGGCGGGCGGATTTTTCTGGTTCTCCCCGGCGCGCCCGACTTGGCGGACGAACACGGCGAAGCCGCGCTGGCCGGGGTCATGACCATGGAGCCGGACGGCAGCAGCAAGGCTCTGCTCACCCGCTTCGGGCCCACGCAGCAGCTGTATGACCCCTATATCACCGACGGAAAGGACCTTTACTGCACCCTGCAGACAACCGAATCCGAGTGGCTGAAGCAGGAGCTGATCCGCGTGGAGCTTGCCACCGGGGAATGGGAATCCATTTACCAGATGAGCGCAGAGCACTCCGAACAGCTGATGAGTGCCTTCGGCTCCTGCGTTCTGCTGAGCAGCCAGAACGCCGTTCAGGGCAAGCTGGTTATGACTCTGGCCCGGCTGGACCTTTCCACCGGGGAAACGACCCAGGTGCCCGCCCCGGACCCGGACGATACCACCATGCTTGTCCAGGGGCGTCAGATCTATTATTACTCCTTTTCGGAAAACGCCCTCCACGGCCTGGACTGGCTCACCCTGGAGGACCGGGTGCTGAAGGAAAATCTGTTCGAGGGCGGCGCGGGCGAGGGCTTTGTCAACCTGCTGGACTGCCGGGACGGCTTCGCCCTTCTCTCGCTGTTTCTGCCGGACTCGGAACAGGCGCTCACGGTGCGGGTGGACCTGAACAGCGGCGAGAGCGCCGACTTCTCGCTGCTGAGCACCACCATCAGCGGGCCCGGGCGGCCGGTGCGGATTCTGGCCACCCTCCCGGGAACCGACCGGTATCTGGTGGAAATGGGTGAGCAGGCCGTGGATTACCCCACCAAAACCTCGGACGGCACCTCCACCGTGGTGAAGGCCATCCGCCCCCTTTACGGCCTGATCGACACGGCGGACTACTGGAGCTCCTCGCCCGATTACCAGACCCTCGCCTATTCCGACTGACCCCATACACAAAACAGCGCGGCCCCGAATCAAAACCGATTCGGGGCCGCGTTTTCGCGTTTTATTTTATTGAGGGAGCGGTCCGGGGACGCATCAGGCCAGCACGCCGTTGGGGGTGCAGGTGATGGTCACCGTGGGGGAAACCTTTTTGCCGGTGGTGGTCTTCTGCACCACGCCCCGGGCAATGGCCGCGCTTCCGCTGGGGTAGGCCTCATTGCCGATGAGCTTCCAGATATCGGTCCACTTGTCGAGTGTGGCAGTGGCCGCGGTGCAGGTGGCGGTGGTACCATCGTAGACAAAGGTACCGTGCACGGTGTAGGTCCACTGCAGGGTGCCGCTCTCGTAATAATCAAAAGCCTTATGGCCGTTTTTGGAACCGGTGGCCCGGGAGGCGGCATCCTCGTAGACGGTGATCACCGCATAGGCTCCGTTGTCGTACTGCTCCACCGTGCGGCTGACCACACGGCTCTCCTCCCCGGCGGCAAAGGCCGGAACACAAACGCACACACACAGCAGCGCTGCCATCAGAACTGCACAGATTTTTTTGAATTTCACAAAAAACGCCTCCTTATTCTGACTCATTTTCAATAGGGCTCATGGTTGGAAGCGGTCCCGCTTCCCCTTCATCAATGCTTTGCAAGGCTCCGTAGCCCGGGTAACAGATGTAGTCGATCGCAAGCCGCGCGCAGTAAAACGCGCCGTAGGCCAGCGCCAGTGTTACCAGCACCGTCGCCAGCACCCTGCGCCAGCGGTAACGGGTCAGCTGCTTTTGCAGCTGCTCGCCCTCCATGTTTTCCAGCACATTGGCGGCAAAGGCCTTCGGTGTGCCGAAATGGGCGCAAAGCTCGCTCATTCCGGCCCCGGGGTGCTCCTCCAGATAGAGCAGCACCGACTCCTCCAGCTGGCTGAGAACCGGCCTGCGCAGTGCCGCCGGGCAGAAAAGGCTGCGCTTCACCCGCCCGCAATACCTTCGGCACAGGGTCTGTGCCCGCCGGATATTCTCCCGTTCAATGCTGCTGTTCATACCGGTTCCACCTCGTTCATTCCACAGGATGTGAGTATGCCGCGAATGCCTTCCTGCATGGAAAGATATTCCGCCACGCTGCTTTGCAGATAGTCACGCCCGGCCGCCTCCAGATGGTAATACATCCGGGTGCGCCGCCTGCCCACCTGCTGTTTGGTCACAGTGATATAGCCCTTGTCCTCCAGCCGGTAAAGGGTGGGGTACATGGAGCTCTCCTGCAAGATGAACTTCCCGCCGCTGCGGGCCTGCAATTCCTGCGACATCTCATACCCGTACATGTCCCGCTGGGCCAGCAGGCTCAGCAGCACAAGCTCGGTAACGCCGCGCTTCAAGTTTTCCGATACTCCCATGGGGCGTCCTCTTTTACTTTGTTGAATCAACAGCCTTATCATACTGCAAAAGCTATGTGCCGTAAATACTATTCGTGGCAAAGTATTGTTGACATTTTTATTGGCCTGTGCTATTTTGGTGTCAGAGAAAAGGCGGTCAGACCGGCAGCTTCCGGCTTGACCCACCGGCCGCCCTCGAGGTGAACCTTCCATGACCCAGCAAACCAATCCCGCTCCCTGCCTTGCGGTGGAGGGGCTTGAAAAAAGCTATTCGATCCGGGGCGGCCGGTTTGGCCGTCCCGCCGCCAGAAAACAGGCCCTGGCCGGGGTAAGTTTTTCCCTCGGACCGGGCTTTTACGGTCTTTTGGGGCCGGGCGGCGCGGGCAAAACCACTCTGGTCAGCCTTCTCACCGGCAGCCTGAAGCCGGACGGCGGCACCGTGCACTGGTGCGGCCAGAGCGTGCGCATGCCGGACAGCCGCTTTCGCCGTGCGGCGGGCTGCATCCCCCGGCAGCAGCCCCTTTCCGACAGCTACACCGGCCGCCGGTTTCTTTCCGGCCTCTGCGCGCTGAAGGAGATCCCCGCCCGGGAGGTACCCGCCCAGGTGGAGCGGGCGGCGGAATGGCTGGCCCTTTCCGACGAGCTGGACAAGCGGCTGGCCGCTTATTCCGGCGGCATGAAGCAGCGGCTTCTGCTGGCCGGCGCCCTGCTGGGGGACCCGAAGCTGCTGCTTCTGGACGAGCCCGCCGCCGGGCTGGAGCCGCCGGAGCGGCTGCGACTGCAAAGCCTGCTGGCCCGGCTTGCCGCCGACCGGATCGTGCTGGTGGCCACCTCCGCGGCAAGCGATGTGGAAACAGCCGACGGGATTCTGCTGCTGCAGGATGGCCGGCTGGTGGACCAGGGCCCGGCAGAGGCCCTGATCGCCGCCCATGCGCCGAGTCAGGACCTGACGGCGGTGTACCGGGCGGTGTTCGGCGAGGAGCCCGGCCGGTGAATCCCTCCCTATAACCAAAACAACGCGGCCCCGCACCCGGAAGCTTTCCGGGCGCGGGGCCGCGCTTTCTTTTTTGATTTGCCGGTCAGTGCACGCCGTCCGCCAGGTCGGCGATCTCGCCCAGGTCCGGCAGCCAGACCGACGAGGCGTCCACATAGGGGCCGCCCCATTCCTCCCGCTCCTTCCAGGTGGAGGGGATTTCCCCTTCCAGCTGGCCCCGGGCACTCTCGGCCCGCAGCAGGCAGAAGTCGGTGAAGGTGTCCACCCCGGTGCGGAAATCCTCGTAGGAGCAGAAGGCGGTGGGGTCCCGCTGCACATAGGGGGCGATCATCCGGGCGGTGGCGGCGGTCTCGGCCGCAAAGCGCCCGCTCTCAAAATATCCGCTCAGAAATTCGTCGAAATACCGGTGGTAGGCGGCAAAGCATTCGTCCTGCTTCATCACCTGATGGTAGAGCGGCCGGTTCTGCATCACCTGGCCGGTGCCGGGGGTGTCGATGGGATAATTCACATACAACTCCGCGTCGTTGATGGGGTCCGGCATCCCCAGGGAATAGGTGGCGAAGGCCAGGTTATAGTCCCAGGGCAGCATGCTCAGCCGCCCGTCTTCCTCGTAGAGAAAATAGTTGTGACCGGTGCGGCCCAGGTAGCTGTCCAGATTGACGGTGAACACCTGCACCACAAAGTACCGCAGCACCCGGTCCAGGTCCACCGCCTTTTCCAGCTGCTGCCCGGTGGAAAGCTGCTCCAGCGCTTCGATCAGCCGCTGCTTGTCCGCCGGGGTGGGGTCGAACTTGGCGGTGCGGAAGATGTTGTCGTAATTTTCCACCTCCGGGCCGGTGTAGCGCAGGGCCACGTCCGGGTTTTCGTCGGAAAGGTTTTTGTAGTCCGGCTTGTACAGCTGGCCGTGGCCGGGGCCGAAGCTGCGGCGGGCAAAAGCCTCCTCCGGCTCCTCCACCGCCAGAAACAGCCCCCAGTCCTGCCCGTTCACCGTCACCCACACATAGCTGCTCAGGGGCGCGGGCACCCTCATGTAGTCCATCATCCGGTAGGCGGTGTGGTTTTTCAGGTAGCTGTTGTCCTGAAAGGAGCAGTCCAGCGAGAGCTTGTCCAGCCCATGGTAGCTGGCCCCGGTCTGGTAGTGGTCGAATTCCAGCTTCAGGCTGTAGCGGGAAAGTCCGTATTCCTCGATCAGCCGCCGGGAGTTGTTGCCCTTGGCCCGCAGGCCCGCCTGCTCGAACCGCTCGCCGTCCACCACCACCGTGCAGGGGGAATACTCCTCCTGTGGGGCAGTGTCCAGAAAGGCCTGCCAGTCCTCGATCTGAATGTCGATGGTGTGCACCCGATCCGCGTCGAACAGCCGGGAGGCGTAGGCCGGGTCGCTGTGGGTGGGGCGGATGCCCAGCGCCTCCCCTCGCCAGAGCACCCCCGCCAGCACCAGAGCCAGGGCCATGGCGGCAAGGCAGATGCGGTCGATGTATTTGTGGCGCAGCATGGCTTCACCCCATATAGTCCCCGTTGTAGGATACCAGCACCGCTTCCTCCACGCCCTCCATGGCGGCCAGCTGCTCCACGAAGGAGGCATCCTCCTGCCGCAGCCGCACCTCGTAGTTCAGCTCGGTGCCCCGGGCGCTCACGGTCTTGCTTTTCAGCGAGTGGGCGGCCACCGCCTCTTCCAGAAAAGCGGCAGCGGCGCGGGCGGCGGCGTCCCCGGCGCAGTGCAGCACCAGAATGTAGGGCCGGTCGGCGCTTTTGCGCCCGGCGAACACCACCAGCACCAGCCCGATGAGCAGGCTGCCCAGCACCGCCAGCGGCACAAAGCCCGCCGCCAGCACGATGCCCGCCGCGATGCTCCAGAACAGAAAGGCGATGTCCATGGGCTCCTTGATGGCGGTGCGAAACCGCACGATGGACAAGGCGCCCACCATACCCAGCGACAGCACCACGTTGCTGGTGACTGCCAGAATCAGCAGGGTGGTGATGAGGCACAGGGCCACCAGCGTGACCCCGAAGCTGGCGGCGTACATCACGCCGCAGTAGCTTTTTTTGTAGATGTAAAAGATGAACAACCCCAGCGCCAGAGCCAGCGCCATGGCCAGCAGCATATCCAGCGGGCTGACCGCGGCGGAATTGTCCAGAAAGCTGGAACGGAAGATATCCTGAAACGTCATAAAACCCCTCCCGGCTCACCGCTCATTCCCATTTGCGGCAGGCCGCGTATTTGGACCATGCCCCCGCCCGTCGGCCGGGCACCTGCACGGCCATGCGCACCAGATCGGGCAGAAAGGCGTCGTATTTTACCTCCAGAATGGTGCCCCCCGGGGCCACGGTGCAGGCAAGGGCCTCCGGGTCCAGAAAATCGGCGGGCCCGTTGCCCCGGCGCAGCGCCCGGTCCAGAGTGATGCGCACGTTGCCCGGCCGGTACACAAAGGCCTGCCGGTCGTAGCAGACCACGGTGCGCGGGCGCAGCCCGGCGCGCATTTTGCTGTACAGCTCCACCAGCAGGGGCCGGCCGCTGTGCAAGAGAAAGTCGATCTGCCCGGCCAGCAGCCGCCGCACTTTGTCCTCGCTCAGCCGGGCGCTTTGCTTCTGGCACAGGCCGTTTTGCTTGCTCTTTTTTTCCAGCCGCAGAAAGCCGGTGTCCTGCCCGTAGTACCGCAGCCGGAACTTTTCCCGCCGGCCCACCCCGTCCAGCTTCTGGCGCAGGGCGGTATCGGCGGGGGTGTCGAAATACAGGCTGTTCACCCGGTATACCCCGCCCGGCCCGGCGTGCCGGTCGGCCTCAAACAGCCGCTCCAGCCGCCGGGTGAGCACCCAGTCCTCCTGGGGGGTGATCCAGTGCTTGTATTCGTGCCGCCAGACCGGCGGGCGGTCAGTCGTCATAGCCGGAATCTCCGCCGTCGTCCGGTGCGTCGTAACCGGAGTCGCCGCCGTCGTCATAGCCGGAATCGCCATTGTCCGGTGCGGGTGCCGGAGCCGCCGGAGCGGGCGCGGGGGCAGTGTAGGCGGAATCGCCATAGCCGGAGTCGCCATCGTCCGGTGCGGGTGCCGGGGCTGCGGTGGGCGCGGGTGCGGGAGCGGTGTAGCCGGAATCGCCGTCGTCGTTGTAGTCGGTCACACCATCGTTGTTGGGGCCGTAATCGGTGTCGT